>DAOVTM010000173.1 GCA_030633145.1 Desulfobulbaceae bacterium | reverse complement strand
TTCCCACGCAGGAGCATGGGAACCAGAGATTGACAAAAGTTATCTATTTGAAATTGCGACTTGTATCGGCTTAAGTTGGTAGCCCTCATAACACATTATTCAGAACTCACTTATGACAGGAATCGTCAAAAAAATATCCTTTTTCATCCTGTTTCTCTTTGTCATCACCATAGCCGCCGCAGTTGCCTGGTGGGGCGTGGTGCAGCGTGCCTGGCCGCTCTGGGTCGGGGTGGCCATGGCTGCGGGCATCCTGGGTCTTTTCCTCTTTATCCTCTTTCTTAAAAAATACCTCATTCGCCGCCGGGAAAAAAAACTGGTAGAGAACATTGTTGAGCAGGGACAGATCGTTGATGAGGAGGCCATTCCTGAACAACTCCATATCAAGGAACTGGAAAAAAACTGGGCCGCCAATATTGCCCTTTTGCGTGGTTCCCATCTCCGAAAAAAGGGCAACCCACTCTATGTCCTGCCCTGGTACCTTACTCTGGGGAGTTCTGAAAGCGGCAAGACCACTGCCCTGGGAAACTCTGGCCTGTCAACCCCCTTTACCGAGGTGGAGCGAAAAGAGGGAATCCCGGCAACCCGTAACTGTGACTGGTGGTTCCTCGATGACGCGGTCATTCTCGATACCGCTGGCCGCTATGCCGTGCCTGCGGAAGGAGCAGTTGAACAGAACGAGTGGAAACGCTTTCTCACCCTGCTGGTAAAACATAGGAAGAGAGAACCCCTCAACGGTATCCTCCTCTTTGTTGCCGCAGATTCTCTGCTGGATGTATCCGCAGAGATACTGCGCAAACAGGGTCAGGTTCTCCGTAACCGGATCAATAACCTGATGCGAACCGTGGGCTACAAAATCCCGGTGCGGCTGCTGGTCACCAAGATGGATCGGGTGCCAGGTTTCAGCGGGTTTGCCGACAGTATCGATCCTGCTGACCGGGAACAGGTCATGGGCTACTGGAACCGGAAAGGGAATCCCTACTGGCAGGAAGTGGTGGACGAGGTGATGCGTGAGACCGGTGACCGGCTGCGTTCGCTCCGCTTCAAATCACTGTTTTCAGGACAACGGACAGAGCCTGGATTCCTCATCTTTCCCATCTCTTTTGAAGGACTCCATACCGGTCTGAACAATTTTCTTGAACCGATTTTTTCAGAAAATCAGTTCCAGGAGACCCCTTATCTGGCCGGGGTATATTTCAGCAGCGGTCACTGTCAGGCATCTCCCCTGCCTGCCTCATTCGGTGCGGGCAGCAAGGGAGTACAGCCGGATCGGGGGGCTTCGTTTTTCCTCAAAGATTTCTTTTCTCGCATCCTGGCAGATGGTCGCAGTCAGCTTGAACCGGTCAAGGAGTATGCTGTCTGGCGCAGGGTCACCCGCAACCTGGGTCTGATGAGCTGGTTGCTGTTCTGTCTCTTTCTTGCCGGTCTTACTGCGCTCTCTTTTCAACATAACCAGGAAACCATCGCTCATGCTGTTATAGTTGAAGTTCCCGATGGAGAAACAGGGGTGCGGAACGCCAATTCCGGGATCCTGAAACTGGAAAAAATGCGCATGAATATTCAGGAGCTGGAAGAGTTGAACAAGTCCTGGCATCTTCCCCGGCTTGGCTTGAAGCATTCCCTGCGGGCGGAAAAGGAATTGAAGGAGAAATACTGTTCTCTCTTTTCCTCCACCGTGCAGCAGCCCATGGAAAAAGGTCTGGCCAGGATGATCAATGAGGTCGATACCGACACCCCTGATCATCTCTTTGCCGATTATGCCGCCTATATTATTGAACAGATCACCCTGCTGAAGGAGTACCTGAGCGGTCATGTTTCATCATCTCGGCCGGGTTATACCCCGGTGGCATCACGGATACTCAACTTTGAAAATCCAGGCACCTTTACCGAGGTTGCCGCTTTTTTCACTGACCTCAATACCAGTTATCTGCTCTGGAGTGACGACCGGGCCGGTGCCTCCTCCCGACTGAAAAATCTGCGGGCCCATCTCGATGGATTACTGGCCAACCGGATTGACGAGCCTTCCTGGCTTTACAGTCTGGTAATCTCAAAAACCGAGCCGATCCGTCTCAGTGATTTCTGGCACCATGCCCTGCCAAGTGAGCTGGAGATGATTACGGTTCCGGGAGCCTTTACCATTGCCGGTCGTAAGGAGATCAAAACTTTTCTCAAGAAAGCGGAAGACGTGGGAGAAGATGAGATGGTCAAGGAGCTTCTGACCAGCTTTCAACATGCCTATCCAGCTCATTTCTTTGAGTCATGGCATGCCTTTGCCGAGGATTTTCAGGCCGGGCGAACCTCCCTGCGCGGGGGGATGGAGTGGCGCGAACCCGCCATCAGAATGACCACCAATGCAAACCCCTACTTCGGACTGATAGAGGTTATGGCAACAGAGTTGAAACAGTTTGCCAGGGAGCGGGAGGTCGCGGTTCCAGCCTGGGGTCAGGCAGTGATAGGCTTTGATGAGGTGTGGAAACTGGCCATAGCCAGCCGCAAGGCGGAGGAGAAGAAGATTTCCGCGATTAGTTCCAAGGTCAAGGTCGCAAAAAAGAAATTCCTGGAGAAATCCATTGCCAAGGTGGGAGCGGGGCAGGGAAAACAGCTTGCCACCCAGCTGCACCTTGCCAAGGCATGGGATGAATATGAAAAGGCACTTGCAGGTCTGGACGAGGCAACCCCTTACCGGGAAAAGACCTTTCAGAAGCTCACTGCCTGGTTCGGAGATGTAGTAAATCCGGAGGAAAAAGATGCTTCACTGTACGGGGCTGCCTATCAGGCATCATCAACTCTCAAGGGGCTGGCAACAGGCAGATATGATAACGCCCTGGCTTGGCGGCTGGTGAACGGACCCTTTGAGTTTCTCATCGAGTTCGCCGTACGAGAGAGTGCGGCCATGCTGCAAAAACGGTGGATGGAACAGGTGGTTGCCCAGGCAGAGAGTGTGGACAGTGATAAGATGCTTGGTCTGCTCTTTGATGAAAATGAGGGAGTGGTATGGAAGTATGTCAAGGGTACAGCCAACCCCTTTCTTGTCAAAACCGTACACGGGTATCGACCCAGGGAAGCCTTTGGTCAGCATCTGAACTTTGTCTCCTCCTTTTACACCTTCCTTGACCGGGGTGCGGCATTGGTCATTAACCGGCAGGATGAATACCGGGTCACCATCGATACCCGCCCCATTGAAGTCAATAATGATGCCACCGAGGAACCCTATGCGGCCACAATTACCATGCAGTGCGCCGAGGATAGAATTGTCCTGGAAAACGACAACTATCCCCGCAGCCAGACCTTTACCTGGTCACCGGATAAATGCGGTGATGTGACCCTCACCATCCAGTTCCCGGTTGTCACCCTGAGCAGAAGCTATCGCGGCTCCATGGCCTTTGCCTACTTTCTTGACTCCTTTGTTGATGGTCGTCTCAGTTTTATTCCAGATGATTTTCCTGAACATGCCGGTCATCTCCGGGCAACTAATGTCAAGGAAATTGTCCTGACCTACAGCGTGACCGGCCAGGAGCCGGTATTACGACTCCTCAACCAGAGACCTGTTGTTCCCGGAGTTATCATAGAGCCTGAGCAGCAGGGCGAAGCGTATTGAGTTTTGAGGTGTGAGTTATGAATATTAAAAAGATAAGAGACATTGGCAAGACCCCGATAAGTGATGCCGCGCCTGCGGGTATTGATGTAAGCTATGAAGATGATTATGAGGCCCTGACCGACGAGATCAAAAAACTCTCCTCTCCCACTGCCGAAGGGGTCACTGACTGGGAACGAGTCAACAGCCTCGGAGTACAAATCCTCCGTGATGAGTCAAAAAGCCTTGTCGTAGCCTGTTATATCTCGGTATCTCTACTCTATACGGACGGCCTTAATGGCTTTACAGTCGGTATTCACATCCTCCGTGACCTGTTGGATAGCTGGTGGGACACCATGTACCCACCCAAGAAGAGGAAAAAAGGCAGGATCAATATCCTGAACTGGTGGGACAGCAAACTCCGTGAACAGCTGGATGGTCGGGATACAGAGACCTGGTCAGCCGACAAGCGTCAGCAGATGCTGGATGATATTGGTGCCATTGATGAACTGCTTGCGGATAAACTTGAGGATGGTCCAATTCTCAGACCACTTGTCAATATCATCTCCAGGCTGGTGGATGAGGAGGCTCCAGAACCCGTTGCAGAGGAGGAGCAGGCATTAGAAGGAGAGAAGCCCGTTCAGGAGAGTAATCAGGCACCCCAAAAGGCAGAAACGGCTCAAACAACCGCTCCCAAAGCAGCAGCCGAACCTCCCCCGGTAACCACTGGAAACGAAGATGAATACCTCAGCCAGGGGATTGGACTGCTGGGCCGTGCCGCCACCCATCTCTTTCAGAAGGATCACGTCAATCCTCTGTCCTATCAGATAAATCGGCTGGTGGCATGGAGCGATATCAACGGACTTCCCCCTGCAACGGATGGAGCCAGTATGGTTCCTCCGCCGGATGAGAGTGTTGTTTCGTTACTCAAGGGGTTGTACCAGTCTAAAAACTGGCCGGATCTGCTGGAGGCGGCAGAGTCGCGGGTCAGGCAGCACCTTTTCTGGCTGGAGCTGAGTTATTATAGCTGCACGGCTCTGGAAAAAACAGGAGCCTCCCTTGCCGCCCGAGCCGTGAGCAATGATACCCGCCTCTTTATCCATAGGATTCCCGGTCTTGAACTGCTGCGCTTCAACAATGATCTCAAGTTTGCCTCTGCTGCCGCCAGAAGCTGGCTGAGCCAGGCTGCAACAGCACCATCTTCGGAACAGGGAACAGGGGACAGGAACGTGGAGACAGATGGCAGTGGAGCTGAGGCTGCCATTACAGCAGATGTGGCAGAAGCGGAAAAAATGTGTACGGATTCAGGTATCCAGGCTGCTCTCTCCTGGCTCGGCAAGAGGAAGAACCGGATCGGTTCTTTCCGGCTGCAGTGCATGTATGACATCGGCTTCTGTCGTCTCCTCATCAAGGTTGACCAGCAAAGCCTTGCCCTGGCCTTTGCAAAAAAACTCCTCTCTGTGGTTGATGATTATTCCCTTGAACAGTGGGAACCAGAGCTTGCGGTTCAGGCCCTTCTTGCAGCCTACCCCTGTATTGAAGCCCATGATGAGGACGCACAGGCTGACCAGGAAAAACAGTTGATTGTGGAGCGTATTGGACGGCTGGCCCCTGACCAGATGATTTCTTTGCTGTAACTATAAAATTTTCTTGAACTTTTATCCGTTTTTTTGCATTATACCCTGATGGGAACCTCCAGTTCCTCAGGTCGGATTGTTTTCCGTTCCCTGACCGCTAATTGCTTACACACTGAATCGCCGACTCTATGATTTCCAAAAAAACTCTTCTTAACAATGAACTTGTCCGCGAGATCGTGGCTATCCGAGTGAATACCCTGTGGAAAATGCTTGCTCTGGAACAGCGCGGTGAGCTGCCCGACGTGTTTGAGGAGGGGGCAACGGCAAAATATGACAATAAGGGTGCTATTTTTATCCCCGGCGGCCTGATCCACCAGGACGTTGATGAACGACCAGTGCAGCGCAGCTACTATGTTGAGGGTATCAGCCGGGACAATGTCATCACCCCGGATCTTTTCAGGGAGCAGGTTCGTATTGCCATGCGTTTTGACAACGCTACTTTGCTCTATCCTGACACCATTGCAACCAGCGTAAACCTGGATGGGGGATTCTTTTCCAGGGCCGCCCGGATGATATACAACTATAAAAAGGCTGCCTTTCGGCGCAAGAAAAAGATGGGCGGGACAACCCCTCTTTATGCGGACACGGATGATATCCTGCGCAGCCACTGTCCACCCTATTTTGCAGCCCCTTATGGCGCAAGAACCCGCATCAGTACCTGTGTAGCCATGGGACTGGTTGAACCGGCCATGTTTTATGCCTGGTGCAGGGCCGAATTAAGCTTCTGTGAAAATCAGACCGATCAGTTTTCCCAAGATTTTGATATTGCCCAGGATCCTGCGGTCTGTGCTGACGGAACTGTACTCTATGCCCCTCAGATTGTGGTCTGTCATGATACCAGGTACTGTGCAAACAGTTATACTGGTCTGACCAGATTTCTCGGAATAGGAAAGTTTGGGGAATTTGCCACCTTTACCCTGGAAAAGGTCAATGTGAAGTTATTGCGGGAACTGAAACGAAAAAAACTGGAACCGACTGACACAGATATTTTTGCCCGAGCCTTTGGCAAGCAGGTTATAGGGATTATTCGTGTCTATGCCGCTACCACCCTTGGCAAGCGCTCGTCCAAGCACACAATCTATCTGGTATCGCCGGAAAAAGACCTTGCTCTTGATGTCAAACTCCTTGAAGAAGAGGCCCGCAAGCAATACAAGATTGACAACCTCCCTGTTGACCCGCCCGATGAAGATTGACCTGTTCTATAATATCGGTTGAACTTGTCGTGTTAGTGGTTACTGTTGAGCTTAGTTATTGTGCCTGATTTTTTCTCTGCTATTTTCCGAAATAAGGATATAAACCCAATATGAATCTTTTGATTCTCTACTTCTGTCTCGCTGTTTGCGTTTCCTTTTTATGTTCAATACTTGAAGCGGTACTGCTGTCGGTGAACATGTCCTATGTCTCTGTTCTGGAAAAAACCAGGCCGGGTGCAGGCTCGCTCTTGAAGCAGCATAAAACCAATCTCAACAAGTCAATATCTTCGATCCTGATTCTTAACACGATAGCAAATACCCTGGGTGCAGCAGGAGTGGGAGCCCAGGCAGAGATTGTCTTCGGCTCCACAGCAGTCTTTTATGTGTCTGTGGTTCTGACCTTTGCCATCCTCTTTCTCTCTGAGATCATTCCAAAAACCATCGGCGCAACCTACTGGAAGGAACTGGCACCCTTAGCCGCCTATTTCATCCGTTTTTTCATCTGGCTGACCCTGCCGGTGATTATGGTAACCCAGCTGGTGACGAACTATATTTCAAAGGAAAAAGATGTTCCTGGCAGCTTGACCAAGGCTGAACTGATTGAAAGTACCCTCCTGAGTGAAGATGATGGAGCCATTGATGAAATAGAGTCTGATGTTATAGAGAATGTTCTCCTTCTCGATGATATACAAGTCAAGGATATATCAACCCCCCGCAGTGTAGTCTTTGCAGTGGATGAGAGAACAACCATCCATGATGTGGTGGCACTTGAGGGTTCTTTCCACTTCTCAAGGATACCAGTTTATCGTGAATCCATTGACGTGATGTCCGGCATTGTCCTGACCAAGAAAATTTTCAAACAGGCTATTGAGGACGACACGGTTGCCATAGGAGCCATTAAGAGCGAGTTGTTCGCTATTAACGAGAATATTCCCGTGTCCAAGGCTCTGGATCTCTTTATCAAGCGGAAGGAACACATGTTTCTGGTGGTAGACAGCTACGATCAGACCGAGGGGATTGTCACCCTGGAGGACTGTGTGGAAACTATCCTCGGGGTTGAGATCATGGATGAGAGCGACAGAGTGGAAGACATGCGCGCCTATGCCAAAGAGAAGATGAAGATCAAACGGAGAATGAAGATCAAACTGAAGAGAAGCCGTGATTCTCTCCTGCAGAACCAGGAAAAAGATCAGGACAAAGAATAAGGGAAGAACATCCGAAGACTCCGAACTTCACAGCCCGGAGTCTTCGCAGGAAGCAGATTGCACTGATCGAGCAGCTATTTCTGCCTGCAGTAACGGATATACTCTTTAATCAGGGTGGGGTGGGAGCTGATAATCTCTCCCTTGGCACCGCCGAGTTGCTCAGCAACAAGATTGATTACCTGTTTGTAGCTCATATCCTTTTTCAGGGTTGACTGTACCGCCGCAGCGACCTTCTCTTTATCGGCAGCTTCATCGAAATAGCTGAGAATTCGGTGTTCTTCTCCTGCTTCTTCTTCGCTTTTTTCAGGGGTATTTACCGGAGTACTCTCAGTCGCTTCGGGCTGGACAACAATGCTCTCTTTTACTGAGGAGAGTTCAGCTTTCAGCTCGGATACAGCCTCTTCCAGGGAAGTAAGATCAACCGAAGCAGCCGGTTCAGGGACTTCCTGTGTTGTCATTCCAGTGACACTGCTTTGCAGGTTGGTTATGGTCTCAGTGAGACCGGCCAGGGATTGCGTACTCTCCTTCAGTTCGTCAGCAATGGCGGTTACCTGTTCCGCATCTGCTTGTCCGGCTGCTGCCTCTTCAATCTCTGTTAACCGGGCGGTGAGGATTGTGAGTTTTGCGGCCAGGTCAGCCTGGGACTGTTTAATGATTGCATGACCATTTTTCATATC
>DAOVTM010000344.1 GCA_030633145.1 Desulfobulbaceae bacterium | reverse complement strand
CCGGTGTTGTCCAGCTTGAAATCAGCAAGCCTGAGCATGACAGCAAGGCGGGCAATGGCCTGGTCGGCATCCCGTGCGGTGATGGCTGTTTCATTGAGATTAACATTAGCAACCCGAGCCGGATTGATCCCGGCTTCGGTGACAATTTCAGCAAGTTTGGCATGTTCTTTGTTTTCCTGCCCGTGTCCAAGCGGATCATTGACCGCCCAGATGATACCATCAGGAGTTTTGCTCTTACAGTTTTCAAGAACAACTGCCAGGTCAACAGGATGGTCAAGAACGATGATTTCACGGTTTTCCTGTTGCAACTGTGAATAATCAAGGGTTCCGAATACCTCTTCCAGCACTTTTGAAACAAAGACAAGATTCATAGCTCAGTCTGCTTTCGGGGTTGATTTTGTATAAATAGCCATTAATACATCTTTTTTACTGCAAAACAGAAAAGATCTTCGACGGTCAGGTTCGCACAATAAGAGAAAAACGAACACCGGTTGCTTTACGAAGATTTTGCATCAACAGGTTCATGCCTTTATTGCCGGTTATCCTTTTATTTTTCTGCAGGTACACAAAACCTTTATTGGGAAGCACTCCGTCAATGATATCAAGAATAGCCCTGAACTGCTCCCCCCTGATAAGAAACCGGCCATTAAATTTTTCCCTTTTTAATATTTTCCAGAAAACAGACAACTTGCCGCTGTGTATATCTCTATTCTTTATCAGATATATTTCATCCTGTGCTAAGCCTTTTTGCATCTGTTTTTTCCTCTCCCTGAGAGTTGCGGTAAAAAATATTTTTCAGCCTGTTATAATGCAGATGAAACCTCAGCCGGAATTAATCGTGGTTCAACAGTTATGCCCGCCAGTTGCAGTTGATGAACAATAGCATTTTCTGCTTTAGGCAGCTCCCGCATCAATTCATCGGACAGCTCAAGTCCCCAGTCGATGCGAAAGGGAACAATACCAACAAAGAGTAAATTTTCAGGCAGGGTTCCCAGCTGTTCAGCAAGTAAAAGCATATCCCGCAGACCGAGATGATGTGGAGATACCCGGTTCCGGGCAGGATTGCGTAAGAGAGCAGATTGATCAAGTACCGTAACAGTACCGGGCTGTTGTTTTCTATCGAAAACAGCATCGACAACCAGTAAAAAGGTGTACGAGGAAAGCAGCATTGCCAGTTCGATTCCGGCAGTTCCCCCGTCAATACAGTCCATACCCGGATCAAACTGATATTTTTTCTGCAACCGATGGATTAAATGCACACCCACTCCTTCATCAGTCAGGATTGTATTGCCTATACCAAGGAGCGCATGTCTGTTCATAGGTTGTTCAATCTTGTTGCCGGTTTGGCACGGGTTGTTTAAAGATAAACTTTGCCGGGAGTTGATTTTCCGTCCCTGAACTGAAAGAAAAATTTTTTACATATTTTTGTAAAGAATCATTTATATTATTATCGGTATTATGAATATATGTCAATGTTTTCTGTTCATTTATTATGGTAAGGGTGTTAAGATTTTTTTCCTGAATCCTGTTCAGCAAGGATGACATACCATATTTTTTTGGTGGTTATTAAAAAAGTATGCTGACGCAACTGCCTGTAAAGTACAAGTAAAGCAAAATGCCGTTTTTTGGGAATTTCCTGCCTGTTTTTTGATACCTCAACCAGACAGATCAAAATACAAGAGAACAAACTGTGCGTAAACAAGCCGTTATTGCCAGGGGAATGAAACTGATAATCCACGGGGTTGTCCAGGGGGTGGGATTTCGCCCTTTTGTTTACCGGCTGGCTAAAAGATTTCAGATAACAGGCAGTGTGGCAAATAATGATCAGGGGGTTGTTGTTATTGCCTTTGCCGCAGAGGATGTTCTTGAATCCTTTGTCCGGACTCTTGGTGTTGAGCATCCCCCCCTTGCCTCCATACTCACTCTTGATACAATTCCTCTTTCATTACATTCCAACGAATTCTCTTCAATGCAGGATGGTGATTTTTCCATTATTAATACAGATAAGTCTGCCTCGGGTAATCAGTCTGCCCTGATACCGCCGGATATAGCTGTTTGTGATGATTGTCTCGCTGATATCTGCTCGAAAAACAACAGACGCTATCAGTATCCCTTTACCAACTGTACCAGCTGCGGCCCCCGTTTTACCATTGTTGAAAAAATACCCTATGACCGCTCCTTCACCTCAATGAAGGAGTTTGTCCAATGTGATGCCTGTGGCAGTGAGTACAACAATCCTGGGGATAGACGCTTTCATGCCCAGCCCAATGGCTGTCCTGTCTGCGGCCCGCATATTTTTCTCTGTGACCGCACGGGGAAAGAGCTACAGAGCCGGAATCCGCTTCGGGAAAGTATCAGGAGGCTGGCCGGGGGAGAAATTCTTGCGCTCCGCGGCCTGGGCGGATTCCACCTGATTGTCGATGGAACAAATCAGCAGGCAATCACCCGGCTCCGGCAAAAGAAGAAACGTAAACAAAAGCCGCTGGCGATTATGGTTCGTGATGTTGAACAGGCGGGTAAGATCTGCCGAATATCCCGCTCAGCAGGGAAATTGCTTGTCAGTCATCAGCGTCCCATTGTCCTGCTGCCTGTGCAGGGTGATCGGGATGATCGGGACGCAGTGGCTCTGCCTGAAAACCTGGCTCCAGGAATAACGGAACTGGGCGTGATGCTCCCCTATACCCCACTTCATTACCTGTTGTTTTTCACTCCCGGCTGCCCTGATGTTCTGGTGATGACCAGCGGCAACAGAAGCGGTGAACCGATTTGCGTAACGAATAAAGACGGGCTGGATCGCCTTGCCTCTATTGCCGATCTGTTTTTGCTGCATAACCGGGAGATAGTGACCCGGATTGATGATTCGGTTGCCCGGATCATGGCAGGCAAACCCCGTCTTCTTCGACGGGCAAGGGGCTATGTTCCTGCTGCACTCCAGCTTCCCTGGCAACTGCCCTCTGTGCTTGCCTGTGGGGGTGGTCTTAAATCAACTTTTTGTCTGGCAGCGGATAACCGGGCAATGGTCAGCCAGCATATCGGTGATCTCTTTAATGTGGAATCACTGGATTTATATCAGCAATCCATTTATCATTTACAAAATATCTCCGGCATAAAACCGGAGATTGTGGTCTGCGACCTGCATCCTGACTATTTGAGCAGTCATTATGCAAGAGATTACGCAAAGAATTCCAGCAAAGAATGTGTAACAGAAAAAACGCTGCCGCTCTACCGGGTACAACATCATCATGCCCATGCCGTGGCAGTGATGGCAGAACACAGGCTGACGGAAGAGGTGTTGGCTGTAATTCTTGACGGCAGTGGTTACGGGACAGATGGAACTGTATGGGGCGGCGAACTGCTCCGGGTAACAGCAAAAGAGTTTCAACGCATTGGTCATCTGGAACCTCTGCCGCTGCCGGGTGGTGATGCAGCGGCAAAGTCACCCTGGCGGATGGCACTGGCTGCTCTGTTTCACAGTTATGATGCAACTGAACTGACACCGCTTATGGCTGATTTTCTCAGGGATATTGATCCGGCCAGGAGGAAAATCATTATTCGGATGATGAGCCATTCGTTTAACACGCCCATGACCTCAAGCTGCGGCAGGCTTTTTGATGCTGTTGCCGCATTACTTGATATATGTTATTCTTCCGATTATGAGGGACAGGCAGCAATGGAACTTGAGTCCGTGGCTGCCGGATTTAATGACAAAAGTGAAGTTGATGACAGAAAGCAACAGACTGTTGTGCTGCCGGTTCTTTTGGATTTTATGCAGGAGCAGCATGAACAAAAGTGTATTTTGAGGGTAGCTCCCATGATACGGACACTTGTTGCCGGACGGCAACAGGGGATTGCAGTCCCGCAACTGGCTCTGGCCTTTCATAGTTGGCTTTGCCGGGGAATGGTTCAACTTGTGATGACGTATTTGGAAACAGAGTTACATCAGCGGAATGCAAAAACAGATGGCATTAAAACGGTGGTTCTTGCCGGAGGCTGTCTGCAAAATAAAATACTTTTTGAAACCATGACCCGTGAGCTTGAAACGCAGGGACTAACCGTTGTCAGTGGTGAAAAAATTCCGATAAATGACGGCGGAATATCGCTGGGTCAGGCTGTAATAGGAGGTTTGCGCCATGTGTCTCGCAGTGCCAATGAAAGTCATTGAACTGACAGGTGATCCCGATGATATAGCCAGCGACCGGACAGCAGTGGTTGCAACCGATGGTATCCAAAAAAAGGTACGCCTTGACATTGTTGACCGCTGGCCTGGCATTGGCGAATATGTTATTATCCATGCCGGATTTGCTATCCATACCCTGGCTGCGGAAGAGGGAGAGAACAACCTGAAGCTGATACAGGCCATGGCTGAGGGGTTGGATCTGTTACCGGGGAGTCAGTGAACAGATGAAATATCTTGATGAATTTCGGGATCAGCAGTTGGCTGTAATGCTGCTTGACCGCCTTGCTGAATCCATGCCTGCTACAGGTTCCATGCGTATTATGGAGGTATGCGGAACCCACACCATGGCGATTTTTCGTAATGGACTGCGTTCTGTGCTGCCAGCCGGACTGGAACTGATATCCGGGCCGGGTTGTCCGGTCTGTGTTACTCCTGCCGGATATATTGATGCCGTCATTGAAATGGCTGAAATCCCCGAAATCAGACTGGCCGTGT
>DAOVTM010000260.1 GCA_030633145.1 Desulfobulbaceae bacterium | reverse complement strand
GAGGAGCGAAACCGGAGTACATCATCTCCCGATTTGGACGTGATTTTTCCAACCCGACCACCTATACCCTCAGCTATACTTTTCGTTATGGCCATAGACTGGCCCTGGCCGCCAATCATCTTATCCGCAATAACAAATATCGTGACCGCAAGCTCTGTCTGGCCCGATCGGAGAACCCGGATACCCGTATTCATTGGCTGGAGGACAACGTACCCCATCCGGTGGTTAAGATTATCAAACAGCTGCGAGAGAACGGGGGTACGCTCAGCAATGCTGCTGTTCTGGTCAGAATTTACGCCCAGTCTGTGCTGGTAGAGCTTGCCCTGCTTGAACACGGTATCCCCTATCGTCTGGTTGGACATGACACGGTGTTCAGCTGCGTGGAGATTAAGGCCCTGCTCGGCTATCTCCTGCTCTGCCAAGGCAGTCTGATCAACATTGATGAGAACAGCAACCGGGAAACAAGAAGAGCAGTGATCACAGCCATGCTGACCAATCCTCATCTCTGGTTGAAGAAAGAGGCCATCAACTCCCTGGCCGAAGATATCCTGAGCGGTAAGAAAACAGCCCCTGACCTGATCCGTCATTATGCAGCCCAGGTGGACGCAACCTATCCCGCCACCCGGATGAAGGGACTGGCTCAAACCTGGCAGATGATCGCCAAGACCCCGGCAACCACTCCGGCAGCAGCGGTGCTGACCAAAGTTGTCCATGAGACTGAACTCTTTGACCATTACCTCTACGCCTCTCGTCCTGACACCGCCGCCAACAAGATCAAGACCTGCAATTCGTTTATTCGTTTTGCCCGGCGGAGTGGTCTGAATGTGAATGGTTTTCTCGATGAGATTCGCAATCTTGCTGCCAGCGGGGCAACAGACGATACAGAGAGCCTGTTGATTACCTCTATCCATCGGGCCAAGGGGTTGGAATGGCCTACGGTCATCCTGCCGGGGTTGGAGGACGGGGTAGTTCCATTCCGCAGGGAAGAGGACACCTGTTTGGAAGGGGAGGATGATAATGATGATATTGAAGATGAGCGGCGGCTTTTTTATGTTGCTATGACCAGGGCCTGTGAACAGTTGTTTCTTATTCATCCGTCAGATACCCGGCTCAAGCGGCGGCGTGAACAGGGGGATTGTTGCAGGCCGGATTCAACGGAAGAGGGAGCCTTTCCGGCAAGCTGTTTTGTGTATGAGGCCAACCTGGAGTTCAGTGACCGACTCGGTGCGGGAATCGGGTCACCGGATACGGTTTCCGGCCCATTGACGGCTGTGGACATCAGTATTGGACAGCAATATCTCAAACTGGTCAAAGCGAGAATACAGTTGAAACGGGTCGCAAAAAAAGCCGGTCGTGCAAGGCGTTCCGGCAAAAAAGAGAATTTTGGGAAAAAGGATATTCTGACTATCAATGACCTGACCCTGGGACTCATGGTGCAGCATTCTGCGTATGGTTCAGGAGCGGTTACCCGGATAGTCCGATCTCGCGGCGTGGTCGATGTGATGTTTGAGGAACATGGGAGCAAGAGGCTGGTTGTTTCCGTAGCCCGTTTGAGGGAATGAACGGATACTTATGGATTGAATAATTACTCACTTACGATGTCTGAACAAAGAGAAAGCCCACTGTCATACACTTACCTTCTATTTTACAGGTAACCCAAAAAAACTGCCAAAAAAAAATTTACCGCATATTTATTGTTTTTTCGGTATGGTTGTAGCATAATTATTTAAATCTGGCATCCTTCATTTGCCAGTTGACACTTTTTTCATCAAGCTATTCGTACCGGTGCGTAGGTAAGCGCAGACTCCGAAACGCACCCTACATCTTTGTAAAAACGGGATTTTGTAGGGTGCATTTTATGCACCAAAAGTGGTTGCAACCTCGAAAGTGTCAACTACTTTTGCACCAATATGAAGGATGCCTTAAATCTGCTGAATTTATTATTTGATGACTTGTTTTATCGGTGTCAGGTAGTTTTGTTGATACAGAAACAATATTTTTTTGTCTTTGTCCACTATTAGATAAGCCATAAAGAACAGTAAAACATTTCAGTAAAATAAACTTTGACTGGTCAATGTCCTATAACGAAGCCGACACCTGTCGCATC
Organism: Desulfobulbaceae bacterium; assembly: GCA_030633145.1. Lineage (GTDB taxonomy): Bacteria > Desulfobacterota > Desulfobulbia > Desulfobulbales > Desulfobulbaceae > DAOVTM01. Next base: position 3,821 of record DAOVTM010000260.1, on the reverse strand, counting down.
CACATAACTCCGAAACTCAGAGAATCAGACTGGGAATCACATCCCCATTCGATAACCGAGCAGTACACCTTCACCGATGGCCGGGTCAAAATCTGTGGTTCAATTGTCAAAAGAGGAGAGCAGAAACGGGCAGATTACCTGCTGCGTTACACCCGTGATTTTCCAATCGCCGTGGTTGAGGCCAAAGCAGAGGGCCTTCCGGCCTCGCAGGGTATGCAGCAGGCCAAAGAATATGCTGAAATCCTTGGACTGAAATTTGCCTATACCTCCAATGGTCATGACATTGTAGAATTCGATTACACCACCGGGCAGGAAACGCTTCTCGCAGCCTATCCCACTCCGGCAGAGCTGTTTTCACGTCTGCAACAGGCTGAAGGATTAACCGAGGAAAATATTCCCAGCCTCCTGGCACCGTTTCACTACCAGCCCGGCTTCTCACCACGTTATTATCAACAGATAGCCATCAACCGTGCTGTGCAGGCATTGCTTCAGGGGAAACAGCGCATACTGCTCACCATGGCAACCGGAACCGGCAAGACCTTTGTCGCCTTTCAGATTTGCTGGAAACTCTGGAACAGCAAATGGAATAGAACCGGTGCCTATCGTAAGCCGCGCATTCTGTTTCTTGCCGACCGTAACGTATTGATTGACGATCCAAAGGATAAAACCTTTGCCCCCTTTGCTGATGCCCGCTACAAAATCGAAAACGGCAAGATTGTTAAAAGCAGAGAAATCTATTTTGCCATTTATCAGGCCATTGCCAGCGACACCCATCGCCCTGGGCTGTATAAAGAATTTTCCCGTGATTTTTTTGATCTGATTATTATTGATGAGTGTCATCGAGGCAGTAGTCGTGATAACAGTAACTGGCATGAAATTCTTGAGTATTTTAACCCCGCTTTTCAAATCGGCATGACCGCCACACCTTTGCGTGAAGACAACCGGGATACCTACCGCTATTTTGGTAATCCCATCTACACCTACAGCCTGCGCCAGGGTATTGATGACGGATTCCTTGCTCCCTACCGGGTTCACCGTGTTGTCACCGATGTTGATGCCGCAGGATGGCGGCCCAGCAAGGGCGAGCTTGATCGTTATGGCCGTGAAATCCCTGATGACGAATACCAGACCGGAGATTTTGAACGGGTTATCGCCCTGCGATCCCGCACCAAAACCATTGCCCGTCATCTTGCAGATTTCATGGAGCGAACAGACCGTTTTGCCAAGACCATTGTCTTTTGTGTGGATCAGGAACATGCCGATGAAATGCGCCGTGAACTCAATAACCTGAATACAGATATAACCGCAAAACATGCTGATTATGTGGCTCGGGTAACCTCGGATGAGGGGAAAATAGGCAAAGGGCATCTCAGCCGTTTTCAGGAACTGGAAACCACCACCCCGGTGATTTTAACAACCTCTCAACTGCTGACCACCGGAGTGGATGCCCCTACCTGCAAGAATATTGTCCTGGCAAGGGTGGTCAACTCCATGACCGAATTTAAACAGATTATTGGCCGGGGGACCCGTTTGCGGGAGGATTATGATAAACTTTGGTTTAATATCATTGATTACACTGGCTCTGCAACCAGAAATTTTGCTGACCCCGACTTTGACGGCTACCCGGATATTGAAGAAGAAATCATTATTGATCTGGACGGCAATGAACTTCATGACGATGATGACGAGCCGCCAAGCGACGAAACAGAAAATGAAGATCCGCCAGATTACGAAGAAAGGGATTCTCAAGATGATCCCGTCGATTCTGACAGCCATGAACCACGAAAATACTATGTTGATTCAGGCACAGTAAAAATAGCATCCCATCTGGTGTATGAACTGGACAGCGACGGCAAGCAGTTACGGGTTGTCCAGTATAGCGATTATACAGCAGAAAAGGTTCGCACCTTATTTGTTTCAGACGATAAACTCCGTGACCTCTGGGCGAATCCGGTTGGACGTGAAGAGGTATTGACCGAGCTTGCGGAATACGGAATAAACTTTGATGATCTCTCCGACAGCACCGGTCAGGCCGATGCAGACCCGCTGGATCTGCTCTGCCACCTTGCCTTTGGCGCGCCTTTACGCACCCGTCGTGAAAGGGCAAAATACCTGCGCAGCAAGCAGCCTGATTTTTTTGATCAATACGGAGATGAAGCCCAGGAAATCTTGAACACCTTGCTGGATAAATATACCCAATTCGGGCCAAAACAATTTGAAATACCCGATGCGCTCTATATGGCTCCCATATCTGATTACGGGAATACAATCGAAATATCAAACCTGTTCGGGGGAGCAGTTGAAATGAAAGCGGCTATTGATACGTTGCAGAGTTTGCTTTATGCAGAATAATGATGTACTCGTTACACCGCTCTGCGGTGTAACATAACTCTGCCGCAAGTAATATTGGACGATCATTATTTTCCATTTCCCTTACCTTAGATTAACGGCTATGGGGTAGGGTGCGTTTTACGCACCAGAGGATATACCTTATCCCGCATTTACTCTTGTTCCCAAGCTCCAGCTTGGGAACCATTTTGTGAAGCTCCAGCTTCAAGATTTTGTTTTATCTGCGTCGCACTTTTTTATCTGCGTCGCACTTGAATATCAAATTTCTGGAAGCTGGAGCTTCCTTGCAAAGTTCCCAAGCTGGTGCTTGGGAACAAGATAAATAACAAAAAAGTAAAACCCCATGCCGACAAAGAAAAAACCAGCCATGACCACAGCGCAGCAACTGAGCGCAATCATAAAATCTGCCCGCCAGATCATGCGCAAGGACAAGGGATTAAACGGCGACCTTGATCGCCTGCCCATGCTGACCTGGATCATGTTCCTCAAATTCCTGGATGACCTTGAACAGCTCCGGGAAACCGAGGCCGTACTGGAAGGGAAAAAGTTTCAACCAGCCGTGGAACCTCCCTACCGCTGGCGTGACTGGGCAGCGATTGAAGGTAGTATCACCGGTGATGAACTCATCGCCTTTGTCAACAATGATGAGGCCGTTCGCCCCGATTCTACCCGAGGCTCCGGCCTGTTTGCCTGGTTGCGGAATCTACAGGGAAGCAACGGCGGTGACCGGCGTGATGTGATTGCCACGGTGTTCACAGGTGTGCAAAATCGGATGACCAATGGCTATCTTCTCCGGGATGTCATTGACAAGGTCAACGGGATTCATTTCAATTCGTCGGAAGAAATGCACACCCTGAGCCTGCTCTACGAGACCATGATCCGTGAAATGCGTGATGCTGCCGGAGATTCCGGTGAGTTTTACACGCCCCGTCCTGTGGTGCGGTTTATGGTTGAGGTCATGAACCCCAAGCTCGGTGAGACCATCCTTGATCCGGCCTGTGGAACCGGCGGCTTTCTGGTTGAATCGTACAGCCATCTGGAAAAGCAGTGCAAAACCGTTGAAGAGCGGGAGATTCTCCAGAAGCAAAGCCTGTATGGCGGTGAGGCCAAGCCGCTGCCCTATTTGCTGGCGCAGATGAATCTTTTGTTACACGGTCTGGAATATCCCCGCATCGACCCTGGAAACAGTCTCCGGTTTCCGTTGCGGGAGATCGGCGACAAAGACAGGGTGGACGTAATCCTGACCAATCCCCCTTTTGGCGGTGAAGAGGAAAAGGGGATTCTCGGTAACTTTCCCGAGGACATGCAGTCTGCGGAAACAGCCCTGCTCTTTTTGCAGCTCATCATGCGGAAACTCAAGCGACTTGGTTACGGTTCGTCCACCGGAGGTCGTGCTGCCGTGGTTGTTCCCAATGGAACCTTATTTGGTGATGGACTTGCGGCAAGAATTAAGGAAGAGTTGCTGCATAATT
>DAOVTM010000010.1 GCA_030633145.1 Desulfobulbaceae bacterium | reverse complement strand
GGCTTCAACTCATGATCTTTCCTCTGGTTCCCACAGACGGAGTCTCGCAAGCTCGCTTACCTGGAGCGTGGGAACGAGAGGGAAAATACCCGCATGGCTTTGAATACATCGATGTATTTGCCATGCTCCTCTTTCCCTATTACCAACCTTTCCTTTTCTCGCCTGTTTTTCTTACTGGTTTACCTGCTGCCCTCAACAAAAGCCAGCCGGAACCCCAGGTAGTCGAGGCGAATGCCGGGCGCGTACCAGCCCCGGTCAGCCGAACGCGCGCTCCTCGAATTGCTGCTCCAGCCGCCGCCGCGAAACACGCGGATAGAAGCCGATGATGCGCCCTGGGGATTATTCCTGGAACTGGATGAATAGTAATCGTCACCGTACCAGTCTGAACACCACTCCCAGACATTGCCCAACATATCATACAAACCAAAAGAATTTGCTTGAAAAGAACCAACAGAGGCGGTTACCGCATAGCCATCATCACAGTTATGATGCTCCCAAGTAAAATCAGTGTTTACCCTTTTGGAAGTCAGATCATGCACATTCGCATATTTACTTGCATCATCTGCTGCATTACCCCAAAAGCGTATCGTGTTCGTCCCTGCGCGAGCAGCATACTCCCACTCCGCCTCAGTAGGCAAACGAACACTCTTGCCGGACGTACCAGCAAGCCAGGACGCATAATCACGGGCATCTTCCCAGCTCACATAAACCACCGGCTGGTCATTGTTATTCAAACTCTTGCTCTTATACTCTTTTGAATCATGATTGGAACGAAAATGACGGAACTGACCGTTAGTTACCTCATACTTACACAACCAGAATCCATCCACACAGACCTTATGCACCGGCTTTTCATCTGAGTCGCCTTTATTAGAACCCATCTGAAAACAACCACCCTTGACATACACAAACTCCATGCCCGTGGTCGGCTCTGTCCAGGTATCCCCTTTCTGACGTGCTGTCGTTTTTACCTCTTCCAGGGCAAAATCAACCTGCAAATCTTCACTGGCTAACATCTCCACAGTTCGCTTATCAGTGACATACCCCTTAGCCGAAACTTCTATATTATAAGAACCCGCATCCAACTCCATGCCTATACTATAACGGGAAGCAATATTCAAAATCCGAATCCGGGCATCAGCAGGCTCAGTGCGAACCAGCAGGGAACCAGTGGATTTACCCGGCTGCGACACCGGGTCCGGTTTGTCGATCTTGATAGAGCTTCCCTGGGTAAAATAAAAATTGCCGGTTAATGAGGAACTCTCCCACGGGGTCTGCTGTTTACCGGTCTCCTTGAGAACCGACTTGCGCACCTCCATGAAGAGCTGGTTCACTGTCAGACCGGGTTGTTCCATATACTGGAGCAGATATTTGGTATAAACCCCGTTACGGCCCTGGCCGTCTGCGGCCACGGAACCGGGTGCAGTGGCATAAGCGACCAGCGAACCCGTGGGAGCGTCCATTCGCGCAAGCCCCTGTTCAGCGGAACGAAAACTACGGGCAAAGGGGTTATTGCGGCAGGCATCAAGAATGACAATATTGATGTCATTGCCAGCGTCTTCCATCTTACCCAGAACCCGCCCTGCGTCAACAGCATCGTACTTGACATCTGACTCACTTTCAATGCGAGCGTTAATGGGGATAAGATAATTACGCCCACTGTACTGGATACCGTGGCCTGCATAGTAAAACAGACCTACCCCACCAGCACGGAGCCCTTTGCCAAAGCTCTGAATTGCGTTTTCCATCTGGCGCTGGTCTGCATTTCTCAGTAACTGCACCTTGAAGCCTCTTTTTTTAAGGGCGGTGGCAATATCTGTGGCATCATTGACCGGATTCTTGAGGGGAGAGGCTGCATAGGACGAGTTCCCTATGACCAGTGCCTGTCGCTTTTCATTATTTTTGCGCTTTATGGCACGGGAATCTTGCGCAGCCAAGACCGGAGTTATATAGAGGAGAAGAATGATGCCAAACAGGATTACTGTTTTTAGAGAATGTATTTTCATTATTATTTCCGTTATTGCTTTGCCATGCAGGGGTTTTTCTGTTTAATGATTCATGCTGCTATAGTACTATTTTACTCTCGTTCCCACGCGCTGCGTGGGAACGGTTAGGGACGCGCTGCGTCTTTTATGGCGCAGCGCGCCGATGCACATTCCCACGCAGCGCATGGGAACGAGTAAACGCAGCGCATGGGAACGAGTAAAAATTTAAACAGGATACCTCTTTTGCTTTGGCAAATCCAAAGAAAAGAGTGAAAATTATCCACTAAGGGTATATAATCAGTCTTGACTGTAATAATCAACCACAAAAACACAACACGCTATCAAACTAATAATACACTTATATTGCTATGAAATACCTTTCTCTACCTCTCATTTTCCTCCTCCTGGTCACTTACGGGTGCGCCCCGACCAATATCAACACACTTATGAAAAAGGAAGGTGGTTCCCAACTGACCCCGGAACAGATTCTCTCTCTGGTGGAGGGCAACACCCTTAAAATGACTGGCTATGATTCCACCGCCTATCTCTTTCTTGATCAGTCTGGCAAGGCATTTGGGGTTGATATATATAACAAAAATGATACTGGCCAGTGGGATGTGAGCGATCAGGGCGAATTCTGCCTGCGCATGAGCGGCTGGTGGTATTCCGATCTGATCTGCTACCTTGTATATCAGGTGGATGGTGTCTATAAACTGACCAACAGTGACGGCATTATCGCCTTTACCGCCTCCATGCAGCCTGGAGATTATAAAAACAGCTTTCGCGCTTCTAAAACGAGTTTGAGAAAAAGTCAAAAACGAAAATCGATTCGTTCCGATGGTGCGGCTGTGGCTGACCCGGTTGCTGAGTCTGATGCTGAGGCTGAACCTGCGGCCTCTGCTGAAGAGCCTGAAGTTGTTCTCACGGAAAAAAGCATCATTGAGACAAACACCTACAGTGTTTCCCAAGATGATAAGACCCTGCGCTCGACAGTCAAATGGATGGCTCGGGACTGTCCCGGCTGTAACCTGTCCAGAACGGATCTGAAAAAGGCTGACTTGGTCGCGGCCCAGCTGGCAGGTGCGGATCTGAGCGGTTCCAACCTGAATATGGCCAATCTGCGCCGGGCTGATTTGCAGGCAGCCAATCTGGAAGACGCGAACCTGGCCTACTGCAATATGCCGGGGGCAAACCTGAAAGATGCCAACCTGCGCGGCGCAAACCTGAAAGGGGCTAATCTTATCCGGGCGGATCTTACCGGTGCGGATGTTGAGGGGGCTGATTTTGAGGGGGCGTTGCTTGAAGGAGTGGTTGGGCTTGACTTAAAAAATATGCCTTGAGATAAACAGCTTTCAGCTGAGTTGAATATAAACAAAAACTCTACTTCAAAAATATCTATGAATGATGAATATCCTGAAGTAACCCAGGCAGATTTAGATCGGGCTGTATTTCGTCAAGGACTTGAAACGACAGCTTTTTTTTGTTATGTTCCATGTACAATATGATCCGCGATATGTTGGACGTATTTTAAAGCTTACCTGTTGGGCTTCGTAAAACTCAGACCAACCTACGAGGTTCACCACCTCAATACTCACAACTCAATACTCACATACCATGACCGCACCCTTCACCCATCTGCACGTCCACACCCAGTACTCCATGCTCGACGGTGCCATCCGTCTCGACGACCTGCTGGCAAAAGCCAAAGAGTTCAACATGAATGCCGTGGCCATGACCGACCACGGAGCCATGTATGGAGCCTTGGAATTCTATACCAAGGCCAAAAAGGCGGGAATCAAACCCCTGGTGGGCTGTGAGTTCTATTACTCCCAGACCGACCACCTGATCCACGATAAAAATGCGGGTCATAACTTTCACCTGGTACTGCTGGCCATGAACAAGACCGGCTATCAAAACCTGATGAAACTGGCATCCATTGCCCAGACCAAGGGGTTTTACTATAAACCGCGTATTGATCAGCAGCTCCTCCGTGAGCATAATGAGGGATTAATAGCCCTTACCGCCTGCCTGCACGGAGAGATCCCCTGGCTGATCTCCCATAAGCAGATGGACAAGGCTCGGCAAAAGGCCAGAGAACTGCACAAGATCATGGGAGACCGCCTCTATTTTGAACTCCAGGAAAACGGTATCCCTGAACAGCGAACAGTCAATGATGGCCTCATGGAACTGGGCAAAGAGATGGGAGTCAAGCTGGTAGCCACCAATGACTGCCACTACCTCAACCAGGAGGAGTCCTACGCCCATGAGGTGCTGCTCGGCATCCAGTACGGCCACGTCATGAGCGATCCCAAGCGGTTCCGCTTTTCCACAGATGAACTCTATTTCAAATCCGGGGATGAGATGGCTGCCCAGTTCAGCTACTGCCCGGAAGCAATCTCCAACACCATGGAGGTTGCGGAACGGTGTAACCTGGAGCTGACCTTTAAAGAACATTTCTTCCCAAAATATCCGGTTGCCAAGGGGCAGACCCTGGAATCAATGTTTGAAAAGGCGTGTTGGCAGGGACTATCAGCCCGGCTGGAACATCTCCGCTCTCTGCAAAAGGTGGACAAGGAACTGGAAAAGCAGTATCGGGATCGGTTGACCATGGAGATCGGCATCATCCAGGAGATGGGTTTTGCAGCCTATTTTCTCATTGTGGCTGACTTCATCAACTGGGCAAAGTCAAAGGATATCCCTGTTGGTCCGGGCCGTGGTTCCGGGGCAGGCAGCCTGGCCGCCTTTGCCATGTCCATCACCGACATTGACCCCATCCCTTATGGGTTGATCTTTGAGCGGTTCCTCAACGTAGAACGAATGTCCATGCCTGACTTTGACGTGGATTTTTGCAAGGAACGGCGCGATGAGGTGATTGATTACGTCCGCAAACAGTATGGCGGCGATGAGTATGTAGCCCAGATCGTGGCCTACGGCTCCATGAAAGCCCGGGCAGTGCTGCGGGATGTGGGCAGGGTTCTGGAGGTGCCGCTGCCAGTGGTGGATCGTATTGCCAAGCTGGTTCCGGATGAGATGAAAATCACCCTCAAAAAGGCCCTTGACAAGGAACCCCGCCTCCGTGAGGCCATGAAAGACGAGAATGTGCGGGAATTGCTCACTGTAGCCCAGACCCTGGAAGGGCTGTCCCGTCATAAATCCACCCATGCCGCAGGGGTCGTGATCTCTCCCACCCCCATGGTGGATTATCTGCCAGTCTGTGTCGGCCCCAAAAAAGAGGTTCTGACCCAGTACGATATGAAATATACCGAGATGACCGGCTTGATCAAGTTCGACTTTCTCGGCCTGAAAACCCTTACCGTCATTGAGCGTGCTTTAAAACTCATTGAACAGGACATCGGATACCGACTCGATCTCAGCACCATCAGTATGCAGGATGCCAAGACCTATAAACTGCTCTGCGACGGCAAGAGCCTGGGCGTGTTCCAGCTTGAAAGCGATGGGATGCGCGAGCTGCTGGTCAAGATGAAACCGGAACAGTTCTCTGACCTCATTGCCCTGGTGGCTCTCTATCGTCCTGGTCCCCTGGATTCTGGCATGGTGGATCAGTTTGTGGAGACCAAACACGGCCGCCGCCTGCCAGAGTATCCCCTGCCCCAGATCAAAGGGGTACTGGAGGAGACCTACGGGGTCATCGTCTATCAGGAACAGGTCATGAAGATCTCCAACATCCTGGCCTCCTACAGCCTGGGAGATGCTGATATCCTGCGCCGAGCCATGGGCAAGAAGATTGCCTCGGTCATGGAGGAGGAACGGGGCAAGTTCATGAATGGGGCGGCTAAAAACAATGTACCGAAAGACAAGGCAAAGTATGTCTTTGACCTGATGGCCAAGTTTGCCGGGTACGGCTTTAACAAGTCCCATTCTGCGGCCTATGCCCTGATTGCCTACCAAACCGCCTATCTCAAGGCCCATTACCCGTCCCAGTTTCTGGCCGCCCTGCTCTCCTGTGATGTGGACAACACGGACAAGGTGGTCAAGTATATCAATGAATGCAAACAGATGCACATCGAGGTTCTCCCACCGGACATCAATGAATCTGACCACGATTTTACGGTTATTAAGGATCGTATCCGCTTCGGGTTGGCCGCAGTCAAGAATGTTGGATCGGCTGCTCTGGATTCCATCATTGTTGAGCGCAAAGAAAACGGAGTATATGAGTCCCTTGCCGATTTCTGCGGACGCTCCACCAGCAAGGTGAACCGTAAGGTGCTGGAAAGCCTGATCATGGCCGGAGCCTTTGATTCCATGCAGATGAAACGATCTCAATTGACCGCTGTACTGGATGAGGCCCTGGAACAGGCCAAGGCAGTGCAGCGCGACCGGTTAAGCGGCCAGATGAACCTCTTTGACCTGGCAGGCGGAGATGAGGAGAGCAACGCTGATGTCCATGAGCTGCAATACCCGGATATTGAAGAATGGCCCGAACTGGTCAAGCTGGGCTATGAAAAGGCAACCCTTGGTTTCTTTCTTACCGGACACCCTTTGGAAGGGGTGAACAAGACTATCCGCCTGATCACCAATACCAGTATTGATGCCCTGGACGACCTGCCCGATGGGCAGGTCGTGCGCCTGGGCGGCCTGATTCAGAGTTATAAGGAGCATAAGTCCAAAAAGGGTGACCGGATGGCCTTTACCGTGCTTGAGGACATGACAGGCTCGGTTGAGGTGGTTGTCTTTCCCTCCACCTTTGCCGACTGTTCCGAACTGCTGACCAATGATGCCCCCCTGGTTGTCCAGGGTACGGTGCAACAGACGGAACGAGGAGCCAAACTGATTGCCGAATCCATTGATACAATAGATGATGCCCTGGCAAAATTCACCGACAATACGACCATCCGCTTGCAGGCTGCCCACACTGCACGGCCTCAGTTGCTGCAACTCAAAGAGCTGTTCTATCAGTACCACGGCTCCAGTCCAATCAAGCTCACCCTTCATTTTGATGGCCGGGGCGAGGTGGATATCCTGATGCTGAAAGACCTGACCATCCGGCCCTGCCCTGATTTCTTTGACCAGGTAAAGGAGACATTTGGAGAGAACTGTCTTTCCGTGCAAAGCAAAAGACCTGAAGTTAAAAAACGGAAACAGTATGGCGGCAGGCAGAATAATTAGAAAGTAGTCGAAGTTTACGCTTATCTAACACTTTCTGCTCTGAAAGACTGTTTGGTGCGCAGAGCGCACCCTACATAACATCATGGAAACAGAAGCGTAGGGTGCGCTGTACGCACCAGTTTGAGCATATATCTATAGCGAACCATGTATAAATGCAGGTAAAGCCATAAATAAAATCGAGCTGCATTTTTCATAGCCGGTACAGTTAGGAACGTTCTTGATCTTTGGATTATAATCGTTATCCATGGGATCGGTTTCACCATTACGCCAGTTCAGGTATTCCTGTAAATCGCTGTATCCATCACCATCATAGTGACCAGACAATCTCCCTCGCATGTACAATCTCCTGACCATTCAATGAATTGATTGCCGGTATCTGCGACCGCATTCAAAGTGAGCTGCGTTCCCTCAATATAGTTGGACATGCAGTCATCGCTACAGTCAAGCCCGGCAGGTACACTTGTTACCTGACCACTGCCGGAGCCGGTAAAATCAACATTAAGCTGATGTTCCGGCAGGAACATGGCAATGACCGAGCGAACACCTTCAACCCGAATGACACAAGGTTCTATACCCGAACAATATCCTGACCAGCCGGCAAAAACAGAGCCGGATTCAGCAGCTGCCGTCAATGTTACCTCGGTTCCCTCGTCATAGCTTGCAATGCAGGTGGCGCCGCAGTCAATGCCCTGGGGTTCACTGGTTACAAGACCTGTGCCTATGCCGGTTTTTTCCGCGGTCAAGTCAATCTGCGGCATTGAGATGATAGTAAAGGTATGTGAATCCTGAATTGCGGCCTGTGAGACTGGTATCAAGAATAGCACCTGATGTTGTATTTTTGAGGGTAAGCGAGACCCCGGCAATGGGTGCATTGTATGCTGTTACCGTTCCATAAACGCTGAGCTGCCGGGTGTCAATACTGGTGAAATTCCCGGCTGCCGAATATTCCCCGGCAGTATTTACGCTGTAAGCGGCATAATAATAGGTGTTCATGGCTGAAACATTGACATCAACAAAGGTTTCAGCACTACCCTCATAGACAATTACGCCATCATCCGGGTTTGCGGGTGTATTATTTTCATTGCGGATAATGCGGACGTAGTCAAACAGGGAATGTTCCGTGTTGTTCCAATTCAACACTACGCCCTGCACCTCGTAGCGGCTTACTAAACCGTCCGGCGGCAGGAGGGCGAGGTCAGAGGTATCGTCATAATCCGGGGGATAAATAGTTTCCTCATCGTTATCAGGATTAATGCGGGTGATATTCTTGTCCTGGTTATTACGACCCACCAGGAAGGAGATCAGGGTGGCATCGTGCGCGTCTTCTTCCAGGTGAGTATAGTTTTCGCTCAACCTGACCAGGTGCCGGTTGGGATGGTTACAAAGACCTTGAGAAAAGGAAAACCTTCATATTTCTGTGCTTCAACCTGGTAAATGGAATCAACCGGTAGATAGAGCCAGTTAAAGGCTCCGTTGCTGTTGAGTGTTGCTGTTCCAGGTTGTAGTTCTCCAAAGGGTATCGGGTTGACTTCTTCATTTGGGAACATACCCTTTATCATGGGTTACTGTCAGAGGATTATTATTGTCCCAAATTATCCACTTTGTCATCTGTTTTACTCCAATCAAAAAAGAAAGATTGACCAACAAAATAATACATTATCTTTTTTGCTGCCTCATCAGTCCAGCCGGTCATAAAAGCATATTCATCTTTATAGATGTTATTTGTACTAAAGGGTTTATATGGTTCTTTCTCATTCGCATGACTTTTATCATTATCCCAATGTTTTTCTATTGTTTTCTTCCAACGTTCCCCTATACCTTCAAAGATAGAATCAGGTTGATCATGCCACCAATTCTGCTTATCGGCATGATTAAAATTTGCTATTGCCGCATTAACTAATCCATAGCAAAGTCCTGTCGATGATATAGATAACTCATATTGCCCCTGGTTCCCACGCTCCTGCGTGGTAACTTTGAATGACCGCTCCAGCGGTCGATGCGAGACAGACGGAGTCTCGCAGGCTCGCTTACCTGGAGCGTGGAACGAGGCTACCATAAAATTTAACAAGGATACTAAAAAGTCATGGTTAGTATTTTGCATATATGATTTTTGGATACTCAACAACAGGTTGCCTGATATATCATAACTTATGCTGAAATTATTTTTTAATATCATCATTATTCCTCAGTGTATGGGATTAGGCATTGTTAGTTGTTGGTTTAATGATCAGGCTTTTTGTAACATCATTGCCGACAAGATACCGATTACACGCTCCGGGTCTACTATATAATATTCATTTGGGTCAATAAACACACTATTTTCCGTGAGTTTCAGGAATTTCCAGTTTGTGCCTGTTGTAACCACACCATAAATACTCTCTTGTTCCTGCCCTTCCTGTTCATTAAATATCCTGGCTGCAACCATTTCAGCAATGCACTGTCCAAGGCCGCCTATCAGGTTCTCGTTTTTTGCTTCAACAATGGTAATGACTGGAGCGGTGAGCAGGAGTTGTTCCGGTGAGTTACAGAGGATAAAATCACAGTATCCGGTAAGGCTTTTTTCCTTGTCCACGTTGAACTCAATGCCGGAGAACAGACTGATTTTATGGTTAAACTGTTTTCTTACTTCAACAAGGATGTTGGCGATAATGAGTTCTGATCTGGCTTTTTCCGTGTTAATGGAAACTGCCAGCGGGATGTTCTCGGCCAGGGTTGCCTGAAGGATATCGCTGATTTCAACGGGCTGGATATTCGCGAATAATGGTTGGTGCTCAATTATTTTCAGGTGTAGTTCAACTTTGACTTTTTTTAAACCAAAATCGCTGTATGCCATTGTTTATCCCTTTGGTCGCAGTTTTTTATTGGATTTCATACAACTCAACCTACCCGCCTTTTCAACACCGTTTTGTAAAAATTGTATAAAATCAAGTAATTGTAGATCTACAGCCTCTACATTTTGTAGTGGCGGTAGGAAAGGGATAACTATTTGTTTTTATAAAATATTTATAAATTAAAATTTCAAAGTGCGAAAGTCGGGTTAGGGTCAATAAACGCACTGTTATCCATGAGTTTCAGGAATTTCCAGGTCGTGCCTGTTGTAACAGTACCATCGCTAGGCATTTATTATTTGACGTTTCAATTACCATCAATACCGTCAGAATTGGTCTTTATAAAGTATTTATAAAAACAGCACATCAATCTTCCCCTTTGCTTTATTGAAATCTTTATCCATTGTTACTATTTGTAATTTATGCTCCTTTGCGATATAAAATTGATAAGAATCATCAAAATCTAACCCGAAGTCATCCTTGACTTTTGGCAATTCACAATATACCTCTATTGGCAATGTTACAATTTCTATTTTCGGAATTATATCATTTGCAAATTCTACGAATATTCCGTCTTTTCTATTTCTAAAAAGAATAACTCCAATAGAATGAAATGAAAAATCTGAAATCTTAAGGCTCTCAATATTAGTATCTAAAAATTCCTTGCAAACCTCTTTTTTTTCTTGCCCCAATAGCACCTCTAAAAAAATATTAGTGTCTATAAGGTACATTTATCGCCACTCCGATGCTTTATGTTGAAGTTCTACGGATGTATTCTCATTTTTGAATTCAGACAACCCTCCCTCCCAATTAAACTGAAATCCAGTCTTATGTTTCGTTTTGATATGTTTATATAATAAAAACTCTATGTAATCAAAAGCTTCTTTTTTCAGACTGTTGGGTAATTTTTCTATTTTATCTCTAATTACTTCATCACTTACTATTGTGGTTATCATATTTTCTCCGTGCTTTGGTTTATTGCCTGGCAGTTGTAGGTCGGAGTCTTCGCTTACCTGGTCTGAGTAGAATGAAGCCCAACATTTTTTTGTATGGCTGTTGTTGTTGTTGGGTCTCGATGTCTCGCAGGCTCGCTTATCAGTAAAACGAGGCACCGGCCACACCACCCCTGGCCGCAAATCCCCATCATCACCGGCAGCATAGGTGGTCTGCTGCCCGGTGCGCGGCACATTGGCGGCAGCAAGGACAATAGAAGCGGTTAAACAACTCAATCCTCAAAATAAATTCTTATTCTTCTTTATCTTTTTTCCAGTCCAAGGTCAAGGATGAAGTGAACTGAATGCCCGTCAAAGTCATCAAAAATGAATTTTTCCAGGATTCCAATCTCTAACCTGGGAATCATTGGGGGTGATAACCACGGTTTTTCCTGTGAAAATCTGATAAATGTGGGTTGCCCCCTATGATGTTCCTGCTTTAAAGAATTTTTTTGTTTGTAATAATCAGTTAAACGACCTATTGTTTGACCATTAGAAAGGTTGTTTTTAAAGAAATAAAGGAGGGTTTTATGGTGGCTGTTACCCATGCAATTTTGGCAGATGTCAGTGCTGGATTATCTGAATTAAAAAAAATCCCATGGCTGTAGTAAAACAGGGGCATGGCGCTCCGGTTGATATTAATGACCTTTAAGCTGCTTTTTAAAAAGGAGGCAATGAAAGAGTGGGACAGGCTTGATGCAGCAATCCGTAAACTCCTGCTTCTCTGCTGGCTCCTCTCCCTGCCTGGATGGTGCATGGCTGCGGAGCAACAGGTAATTGCCGAGGAAAAACTGCAACTCAAATCCGTGCAGGCGGACTTTACCCAGGAAAAGCATTTACCCATCCTGAGCAAGCCCATCATCTCCAAAGGAGTTCTTGTCTTCCAGGCCCCGGCCTCATTGCGCTGGCAGTATTTCAGCCCGGTGCAGAGCCTCCTGCTCATGGACAAACACAGCAGCCGCAAATTTGTCGAGCAAAACGGCAGCCTGGTCGAAAGTCAGGCCATGGGTATGGATACCATGCAGATGATCAGCCAGGAGATCAGTAGCTGGTTGAGCGGTCGTTTTGAGGACAGCCCGGCCTTTATTACCGAGTTCCTGAACAAACAGATAGTCCTCACTCCAAGGCAGGAAGGTCTGGCCCGCCTGATCAGTCGTATCGTGCTGGTACCGGGTGAAGATAACGGGGTTATGCAGTCGGTCACCATCCATGAGGGGCCTGACTCCTTTACCAGAATCGTGTTCAGTAATATCCGGATAAACCAAAAGATACCCGCAGGACTTTTCACTCAGCCATGAACCGTTTGTCCGGCTGGCTCTGCCCTGCCCTGTACCTTCTCTTCTTGAGCCTGTTGCTTTCTTGTGCTTCCAACCAGCACACCCTGCCGGAGATGACTCCGACGCATACCACAACACTCAAATGCCCTGCCCTGTTCCCTCCGGGAGGGTGTCAGGCAGTCCATGACATTGAGTTTACCATGCCCGGAAGCAGACAGGGAAGAGCCATCGGAGTTACCGTGGTCAGTGAGGATGGAACCATAGAATCCACTCTGATGACCGTGGAGGGATTTGTCCTCTTTGCAGCCAGCCTGAACGACACCCTCACCATCCACCGGGCGGTTCCCCCCTTTGATAAACCCGGATTTGCAGCAGGTATGATGGAGGATATCCGATCAATTTTTCTCCACCCCCAGGGCAGAATAGAGACCGGCACCCTGGCAGACACCAGCTCGATTTGTCGGATCACCACGGACAGCGGCAGGGTGATAGACAGCCTGTCCCTTGCCAACCAGTCCCGTCAAATAAACATCTATTCTCCTGATGGAACTCTTGAACGCAGCATTTCAGGACGTGATTATACTGCCCATACCCCAAATATTTCCATTCCAAAAATCCTTGAATTGACAGCACCGGGAATGAATGGTTATACTTTAAATCTGACCTTGATACGATTTGAAGATTCATCAACTCTTAAACAATAAAAAAAGGTATCCTTTTAAAATTCTATGGGAACTTAGCCTCGTTCCCACGCTCCTGCGTGGGAATGGATTATGGACGCTCCAGCGTCCTGTATCAGCCGCTGGAGCGGCAAATTAAGGTTCCCACAGACGGAGGCTCGCTTACCTGGAGCGTGGGAACGAGGCTAAACTATTTCCATAATTTATAAAGAGGATACAAAAAAAATAATATCCTTTTAAAATTCTATGGGAACTTTATAGTTGCACAGTGTAGGTTGGTGTGAGTTCTGCGAACCCCAACAAAACTTCTAAAAAAAAGCCATGATTCAATTGTTCCGACTCGGCCTGTTCCTGTTCCTTGTGGCCAGCGAAAGTCTCAGCCCTGCTGGCCAGCAAGACAACCAGCCCCGTTCACAAGAAGAGCCAATCCTCAGAGTTGAGAGCGGCTTTCATACTGCCGCAATAAAACGCATTGGTGTTGACCCGACCGGTCGCTGGGTGGGAACTGTTTCCAACGACAAGACCCTGCGCCTCTTTGATGCTGCTACAGGCGACCTGCTCTTCAATATCCGGGTTCCCATAAACCTGAGAAACGATGGCAAACTCTACTCCATTGCGGTCAGCCCGGACGGAAAAACCATTGCCGCAGCCGGCTGGAACAAGCTGTCAGGCGAGGGACACGCAATCTTTTTCTTTGACAGCGCAACAGGTACCATGCAAAATGTTGTTGCAGGTCTGGACAATGTTATCCATGACCTGAGCTTTTCTCCTGATGGCAGTAAACTTGCCGCAGGGCTGGGACGAGATAACGGTGTTCGTCTCATTGACATGCACAGTATGAGCCTGGTTGCTGAAAACCGAGACTATAATAAAGATGTTTACGGAGTGGACTTTGCAGCCAACGGTCACCTGGTCACTGTCTCCCATGACGGTTTTATCCGACTCTACGACAACAACCTGAATCTCCTCAAAAAAACCGTTATTCAGCCCGATGCGCGACCGTTTCAGGTACGTTTTTCACCAGACGGCAGGGAAATCGCAGTGGGCTATGACGGTACCACTACAATCAATATCCTTCGTGCAATTGACCTCTCCCTCGCTTACAGCCCGGATACCAGTGGGGTGGATAATGGTGACCTGAGTAAGGTCTGCTGGTCTGCGGATGGACAAAAGCTCTATGCCGGTGGGATGTGGAAACGAAACGGCAAGCGGCAGATACGAATCTGGGACAAGCGGGGACGGGGCAGCTACCAGGATCTGGATATCAGTAACGACACTATCACCGATATCAAGACCAGACCCGGAGGCGGTTTTTTCGTCAGTGCCAGCGACCCCATGCTGGCGGCATACAACAATCAGGGGCAGCAAATCTTTATCAACAGATCCTCAACCCCGGATTATCGGGATAATAACCAGGGATTCCTGACATCCAATGACGGCAGCCGAGTCAAGTTTGGCTATAGCCAGTGGGGCGAGGAACCTGCCTCCATTGACCTCTCACAGCGACTGCTCACCCTGAACCCATCTTTTGACCCGGCCCTGGAATCAGCAATTACCTCCAGCCAGCGGTTGAAGCTCAGGGACTGGAAGAATTCGCCAACCCCAACTTTAAATGGAATCTCTCTGCAACTGAGCAGATATGAACGGGCCAGGGCTGCGGCAATCAGCCCGGATGAAACCAGGGTACTGCTGGGTGCCAACTGGTACCTGCGCCTTTTTGACGAGCATGGCAACTTACTCTGGGAACAGCCCACCAAGGAGACCAACTGGGCCGTGAATATCTCCGGCAACGGTAAACTGGCTCTGGCTGCCTACGGAGACGGCACCATCCGCTGGTACCGGATGTCCGACGGACAGGAACTGCTGGCCTTTTTTCCCCACAGTGATAAACGCCGCTGGGTGGCCTGGACTCCTTCGGGATACTACATGGCCTCTCCAGGCGGGGAAGATCTTATTGGCTGGCATGTGAATAACGGCGGGAATCAGACTGCGGACTTTTTTTCCGCAGCCCTGTTCCGCGACCGTTTTAACCGGCCTGACGTGGTAACGACTATCTTTTCCACCCTGGATGAGGGAGATGCCATCCGCCTGGCTGACCAGAAGAGCAACAGAAAGCCCACTGTACAAAATAGAGGCTTGCAGCTACCGCCGGTGGTCACTATCAGGGAACCGCAGAACGGTTTCGAGACCAGTTCAGCCATTGTCTCCATCCTCTATTCCCTGCGCAACCCTTCAAATTCCCGTGTCACCAGGCTGCGTGCCATGGTGGATGGCCGCCAGGTTAAGGAGGTTCTACAAAAGGATCTTTCCTCGGACCTGACCGGTTCCATCGAGATAAATTTGCCCCCGGGACAATCACGGGTCAGCCTGATTGCCGAGAATCAAAATGGCTCCAGTGAGCCAACCATCATCCAGGTTATCAGGAAGAATGCAAGCCAGGCGGCAAACATCAGCACCGGGCAGTCAGAAAGGGGGCTGAATGTCAGGATAAAGGATCCGGATAAGGTGGAGTTCGTGATCAAACCAAAGCTCTACCTCCTGTCCATCGGAGTCAGCGATTACGATGACGATTCCATTGATTTAGCCTTTGCAGCCAAGGATGCCACAGACTTTGCAAATGCCTTTGCAGCCCAGAAAGGCGGCCTGTACCGGGACGTGATCAGCAGGGTACTCATCAACGAGGACGCGGACAAGGATTCCATTCTGGATGCCCTGGAATGGCTGGAACGTGAGACCACCACCAAGGATATCGCCATCCTTTTCCTGGCCGGACACGGGGTCAACGATGACCATGGTGAATACTATTTCCTGCCTGGAGACACCAACCTGGAGCGGTTACGGCGCACTGGTCTCCCCTATACCGAGATCAAGCGAACCGTTGCCAACCTTGCAGGCAAGGCGATCTTCTTTGTTGACTCCTGCCATTCCGGCAATGTCATGGGCAGCCGCAGGGCGGCCTTTGATCAGGATATTGACTCCATGGTCAACGATCTGGTCACTGCCCAGAACGGAGTGGTGGTCTTTGCATCCTCCACAGGCAAGCAGTATTCCCTGGAAGACAAGGCTTGGGAAAATGGGGCCTTTACCAAGGCCATTGTCGAGGGTCTTTCCGGAGCTGCGGATTACCATGGAAAGGGGAAGATCAGTATCAACATGTTGGATCTCTATGTCTCTGAACGGGTTAAGGAGTTGACCGAGGGTCGACAAACCCCGACCACCACCAAACCCAAAACAGTCCCTGATTTTCCCATTGCGATTCATCAGTAGTGGATTACCTGCAAACCCAGGATGTCAATGTGTCAATGAATTCTCTTAAATATTTTTTTAAACATTTTTTTATACTTTTTGCCCTCATACTTACAGGCACTTTCCTGTTCCAGTCGATAGCTTGTCAAGATTGGTATCCAGCCCGGATGGCCTATGCTTCCGAACCGCCCGTCTCTGGAATTGACGAAGAGGAACAGCTGTGGGACATAGTAAAAGACTCCACCATTTCCGCAGACCTGAGTGCCTATCTTGATGCCTATCCCAATGGCCGCTTTCGAGCCGTTGCCAGGTCTCGCATCATGCAGCTCGAACGCATGGAACAGGAAAAACTGCGTCAAAGGGAACAGCAGCCAGCGTATGAACCGGAACAGAATAGTACAGACGAATTCCAGGCTCAGCAAACCATGCCCGAGAAGGCGGCAGAGCCGGTGATGGTTCCTGTTGATCAGGAAGATCTGGCAAAAAAACGGGAACGTGATGCCTGGCTGCGCTACCAGCAGCAACAGTTGAGAGAAAAAAGAGCTGAGGCGGAAAAGGCCAGGGAAGAGGCTCGAATAAAATCTCAAAACAAAAAACAGAAATTAGATGTTCGGGCAAAGATCCCTTATCATCCAGAAAGCACAAAACAACTTGAAAATTTTCAGCCGGGTGCGCCATGGACAGAGCCGGTTACCGGCATGGAATTTGTCTGGATTAAGGGCGGTTGCTTTATGATGGGTCAGAGCAGTAAGGAGAAAAAGGAACTCCTCCGAAAACGCGGGAGCGATTATCAACAATACTACCAGGATGAGTTTCCGGCTCGAGAGGTGTGTGTTGATGGTTTTTATATGGGAAAGTATGAGGTTACCCAGGGTGAGTGGAGCAGGGTTATGGATTTCAGGCCGGCACGTTTCACGGGCAGTAACCGGCTCCCGGTGGAAATGGTCTCCTGGTTTCGGACAGAGGAGTTTACGGCAATCCTCTCCAACAGCGTGGCTCAGTACCGGCTGCCTACTGAAGCGGAATGGGAATATGCGGCTCGAGCCGGAAGCGACACCCTCTTCTCCTTTGGTGATACTATAACCGCTGATCAGGTCAACTATGATGGAAACTATCCTTACGGTGGTGCCTCCAAGGGTAAATTTCGTCAACAAACCAGCGAGGTAGGTACCTTCCCTGCCAACGCCTGGGGACTTTATGACATGCACGGGAATGTGATGGAATGGACTTCGGACTGGTACGAGGCATCCTATTACACCATCGGAACCAGAGACAACCCCACAGGGCCGTCCTTTGGAAGAGGACGAGTGGTTCGCGGGGGTTCCTGGTATGCGGAGGCTGCACGCTGCCGCTCTGCCAACCGTCGTTCCAATGATCCCCAGGGCAGCGGAGAAACCCTGGGCTTCAGGCTTGTCTTTGTCTCGGGCAAATAAAAAAGATTAGAAATAGATTGAGGAAAAACTGACATGAAAAGCTGCAATGAAGAGGGGTTCTGCGGAACCGTTATTTCCCATGTAATGATGCCCTACCACGCCAACCCGGCAGGAAACGTCAACGGAGGCGTAATTATGCAGCTCATTGATGATGCCGCCTTTGTCATTGCCGGCAGGTATGCCCGTACCAATGTGGTCACCGCCTCCATCGAGCGGATAGACTTCCACCGACCAGTCCATGTGGGTGACCTGCTGACCCTGAAGGGATGCTTGAATATGACCAACCACTCTTCCATGGAGATCGGTGTTCGGGTTGAAGGAGAGGAGTTTAAAAACGGGACAATAGTCCATATCGCCTCAGCCTATCTCAACTTTGTCTCTGTGGATGAAAACGGCAGACCCATACCGGTAAAGCCTTATGAGGCTGTTGGTGAAGACAGGGGCAGGCGGTACCAGGAGGCTATGCAGCGCCGGGAAGATAGACGGCAGAGGTAACCGATCACCTGCTTAACTCGCTATTACCCTGATGTTCCCAATATGGGGTTTTACCATATTCCCACGCAGGAGCATGGGAACGAGGGTAAAAAATGGAAATTCCTATGCTATTAAATTAATTGGTAGTAGTCGCAACACCCACAATGTCCATTAACTTATCATAACTGTCCACCACATCATAGCGGACTTTTTCCGGCAGATTCTCCTGGTTAACTGTAGCAAAGAATTTCCTGGCACATTGAATCTTGACCTGTTCAATTTCCCGTAATTCCATGGATGACATTGAACCTTTTGTTTCTGCGACAAAATAGACATGCTTGACACTCCCCTCTTGAAAAGCAATTGCCCAATCCGGGTTATAATCGCCCACAGGGGTTGGAATGTAAAACCCTTTTGGCAGTTTTGCATACACTGCCACTTCGCTGCTGGTGTCCAGATCTTTGACAAACTTTCGTTCTACCTTGGAATCAGTTATTGCATAGTCGTAAATATGATGTTTCAGCGGTTCTCCTGCCTTGCTTAGATTCGCTTTCACAGGATTTGTAAATATTTCACTTCCAAATTTGCTGGTCAATGTGTCATAGGTAAGATGCTCTATGATAACGGTCGCCTTCTGCTCTTTAATCAGCCTTGTTGCCTGAGCAATAAAATCTTCCGGGTTGATTTTGAATTTGTAAAAAACCGTCTTGTCTATTGTACAGAGTATCTCAGCCACTGTTTTTCGGGTGAGCTGTACAGATTCAGCAATCTTGCCAATCAGGTCATACTTGACCGCTGAATGGAGAGAATGGCTGTTTTTTTCCGTCCTGGTGGCTGTAACCTCGAATGCGTCACCCTGTTCTATCTCGTCCTGGGTAATAGAATCATGCTGTTCACCGGTTTTGATAATGTACTGCATCTCCTTTACCTCCAGCCTGTTTAAGGCCTGTACACATTTTGCTATCAATTCCCGGCTGTCAAAATGAACTGTATAGGATGCCTTTTTGTTGATCTTATTCCAGAGTTTTTTGAATTCTTTTTTGTTAAAGTTGTCGTTTAAAGGATTATCTTTAGGGTTGCGGTCATTCTCGTAATCAGGCATCTGCGAGCCGTCATAGACACTGTTTATCAGATTAAATATCTGCTTACTGTACGGTTGCAGGTCATCTGACAAAGATGCAATGGAACCATCCTTAACCGCATTCTGATAATCCTGTACGATACGGTTCTTGCTGTCCACATAGTTATTTCGGACAAGAAAATCCTTAATGGACTCAGCCATCTCTGCGGTGACTTCTATCTTATCGCCGGATTCTGTCTTCAACTCCTTGCCTGTAAAATAGGCAACACTCGCAAAGCGGGGGCGTGCAGACAGCGCCTCGCTGATATCCTTTTGCAGACCAGCGACAAAATCATTATAACTCTCATTGGCAACTACTGTTAAAATATTGGTCTGATGCACGGTTGCAGGGTCGTCCTGGCGTTCACCAGCTTCATTCACGGCTATGCGGAGCCCCCGGCCAACCTCCTGCCGTCTGGATATGGAGTTGTCACTGTGCTTGAGGGTGCAAATCACAAAAACATTGGGGTTGTCCCAACCTTCACGCAACGCAGAGTGAGAAAAGATAAACCGGGTAGGTTCTGCAAAGGAGAGCAGTCGTTCCTTGTCTTTCAGGATGAGATCATAAGCATCCGCATCATTGGCTTCCCCTTTTTTCATCTCTGTTTTATTCATCCTGGGGTCAACCAGCCTTTTGGTCTTTTTATCAATGGCAAAGTACCCTTTATGGGTATCCTCGACATTAATTCCCCCCAGGTATTTATGATGATCAAGGCTGAGTAAAGGCTTTACTTCCCGCAAACATACCTGATATTCTTCTTCAAAAATCCGGGCATATTCACCACCCGTTTCCATGCCGTTATCATCATATTGACGATACCGGGCCACCTCATCAATAAAAAACAGGGTCAGGACTTTTATCCCCTGGCTGAACAGCATTTGTTCTTTTGCAAGATGGACTCTGACAGCCTCCCGTATCTGAATACGCCGCAGGGTGATTTCATCCACATCACCGGCAGCATCTCCGGCAACGAGTTGTTCACCGTTTAAAAAACTGACCACATCAGTATTGGCATTGATCTCAGAGATAATAAACCCCTTATACTGATCCAGTTCATTGGAGAGGTCAAAGAGGTTGTCACCCTTTCCCATCAGTATGGTTACCCGTTTGATGGAGCCGGTTTTCATTTTTACTTCGTATTCAATCCTGGCAAGCGGATTTTTTTTGGAAATTTGAATATCCGATAGATAGAAATAGGCATTAATGCCTGACAGGCCCTTTACAGAGATACCTCGCACATTAATTTTTTTGACCAATTTCTGATTATAGGCATCCAGGGCATCCAGTCGGTGAACCTTGTTGTGCGTGGTTTTATGGGTGGCTGAGTAACGGAGAATCATGAGGGAATTAAATTCCTCAAGTGAACTCAGGGTCTTTTTTCCCTCCATTTTCTGCGGCTCATCCAGAACCAGAATTGGGCGATTGGCCTTGATAACATCAATGGGACAACGGCTCTGGAAATCATCAAGTGCTTCATAAATCCGCCGGTTGGCTCTGCTTCTGGAAGCAAATGCCTGAACATTGATAACCATGATGTTGATACCGGAATCTGAGGAAAAACTTTCAATATTGTGCAGTTGTTTGGAATTATAAATGAAAAATCGTGCCTTTTTCTGATATGTTTCAAGGAAATGGTCTGCTGTCATTGCAAGGGTCTTGAAAACACCTTCCCGGATGGCAATACTGGGAACAACGACAATGAACTTGCTCCAGCCAAAACGCTTGTTCATTTCAAAAAAAGTCTTGATATAGCAATAGGTCTTGCCGGTTCCTGTCTCCATTTCCACATCCAGATTAACCGTTGCGATTTTGCTTGTCACCCATGCCTGGGACTGAACAAGGTTATCTCGCCGCTGCACAGCCTGGATATTTTCCAGGAGCTTGGTTTTGTTGATTGTCAATTTCTGGTTTCTGAAACCATTATCTTCTGACAGAGTTGCATTGTCTGATTCAGCCTGATCAGTAAAGAGTTGTAACTGTTCTTTCCTTCAACGCTAACCCAAACTATACCACCCATACTAACGTAAACTGTACCACTTCTTTTTAGCTTCATCCCATAACTTCATCAGTTATTTCTTCATACTTTCAACCACTATCCTATT
>DAOVTM010000257.1 GCA_030633145.1 Desulfobulbaceae bacterium | reverse complement strand
GTTCCCAATGCTGACCATTACCACCAGCAGGGGGTGTCCTCATCGATGTATTTTTTGTGTCTATCCACAGACTATGATGGGACACAGTCTGCGCAATCGCAGCGTGGATAATGTAGTTGATGAAATTGAATACATTGTAAAAAACTTTCCAGAAGTCAAAGCAGTCTTCTTTGAAGATGACACCTTTCCGGCCAATAAAAAACGGTGTATTGCCATCTGTGAAGAGATCATTCAACGAAAAATTAATATATCCTGGACCGCCAATGCCCGTGTAGACCTTGACCATGAAACCATGGCGATCATGAAAAAGGCCGGTTGCCGATGTCTGTGCGTTGGTTTTGAGAGTGGCAATCAGCAACTGCTTGATGCCATAAAAAAAGGCATAACTCTTGCCCAGTCAGAAGCATTCATGGATGCAGCCAAAAAAACGGGGATACTTATTCATGGCTGTTTTATAGTTGGATTGCCAGGGGAAACCGCTGAAACCATGAAAGAAACCCTCCGGTTTGCCATCAGGTTACAACCTGACGCAATCCAGATGTATCCGGTTATGGTCTACCCCGGCACTGAGGCGTATAGCTGGTATGACAAAAAACAGCTGATTAATTCCAGAGATTTTTCCCAATGGCTGACACCATCCGGACTGCATAATACTGTCATTCATGGTGAAAATCTTTCTGCTGAACAACTGGTCGAATTTTGTGATCATGCCAGGAAAAAATTCTATTTACGACCCGGATATATTCAGTACAAATTCATTCAGATGATTCAACATCCCGATGAAATTCGGAGGACACTCAAGTCGGCTCGAACTTTTTTCAAATATCTTGTGTTTGGTTCTGATGTTAAAAAGGTATCTGGCAGCGAGAAAATATAACCGTGCCTCAACTCTCAATCATTATTCCTGTCTATAATGCAGAAAAGACACTGGCTCTTTGCCTTGCAGCACTTGAGAAACAAACCATTGCCAAAGATTGCTATGAAATTATAGTCATTGATGACGGTTCAACAGATCTTACCGCTACAATAGCGAAAAAGTATTCGATCACTTACCATTTTCAGGAAAATCAGGGGCCGGCAGCTGCCCGTAATAAGGGAGTATCGCTGGTAAAAAATAAAACTGCTGAAAAGAGTAATCCTGAACACCTTATTTTTTTTACAGATGCTGACTGTATCCCTAATCAGGATTGGTTAGAGAAGATGACCGCACCTTTCAGCAGGCCGGAAGTTACCGCTGTCAAAGGTGCGTATCGCTCTGAGCAAAATTCAATTGTTGCCCGCTTTGCCCAGCTTGAATTTGAAGAACGTTTTGCAATGCTTGCCAAAAGAGATTCCATTGACATGGTAGACACTTATTCGGCTGGCTTCAGAAAGGATATCTTTCAATCACTGGGCGGCTTTGACAGCAGATTTCCAGTGGCAAACAATGAGGACACCGAGCTTTCCTACAGGATGGCTGAACAGGGATACATAATGGTCTTTGCGCCCGAGGCCGTTGTCCGACACCTGAATCACCCTGATTCAATCAAACGTTATTTTCAGCTTAAATTCAGCCGGGGATACTGGCGAATGATAGTGTATCGTATGTTTCCGGATAAAATGATCAAAGATTCCTATACGCCCCAAACGTTGAAATTACAGATTATAGGTCTGTTTCTTATCAGTGCGAGTTTGTTTTTTCTCCCTTTTTTTCCGGCAAAGGCAGGAATAATTTGTATAGCTGCAGTCTTGTTTTTTCTGTTGCAAGCACTACCGTTCACGTTGGCTGCCTTTAAAAAAGATGCAATAGTGGCCTGTTTGTCCCCGCTGTTGCTCGCCTTACGAGCTGCTGCCATCGGCAGTGGCGCACTTTGGGGTGTATTCTCCAGGCGAAACCTGCAAAGAAAACGAGCAAGCTGAGGTCTAAAGGATGCCTGCCAAAATTGTTAAAAGTGTCTGCAGAATCTGCCACGGCGGTTGTGGTGTCCTGATTACGGTAGAGGATGGAAAAATCACCCGGGTAACCGGTGATCCGGATTCCCCGATGAGTAAAGGCTGGATGTGTGTCAAGGGATTATCAACGCCGGAAATCGCAAATCATCCTGACCGGTTGCACACTCCCCTGCGCCGCAAACAGGGAAAGTCAAAAGGCTGGGAAGCCATTTCCTGGTCAGATGCCCTTGACGAAATCAGCAGTCGTGTTGCCGAAATTCAACAAGAGACCGGGCCGGAATCCATTGCCCTCGGTCAGGGAACAGGACGGCACCATTATCTTCATACTGTCCGTTTTGCCAACGCCCTGGGGACACCAAACTGGTATGAACCAGGTCTTGCCCAGTGTTTTATCCCCCGCATCTCTGTCTCCAATCTGACCTATGGCAACTTTGTTGTTGGTGATTATTACGGTAAAGTTAAACCAAAATGTATCCTGTTTTGGGGGCATAACCCCCTGGTTTCCAGTGCGGATGGAGAGCTGGCCATTGCAGCCAAAAGATGTCTTGATGCGGGTACAGTCGGCATAGCCATTGATCCAAGACGTTCAGAAACAGCAAAGAAATGCAAACTTTGGCTCCCCCTGCGACCTGGAACCGATGCGGCTCTGGCTCTGGCAATGATCCATATCATCATCCGCGATAACCTCTATGACAAAGAGTTTGTTGAACAGTGGACCACCGGATTTACAGAGTTGGCAGCAGCTGTACAAGACTGCACCCCTGAATGGGCAGAAAAAACTACCTGGGTGGCATCGGAAAAAATCATTGCTGCAGCACACCTTTACGCTACCAGCAAACCAGCTATACTTGATTGGGGATTAGGCATTGAACAGAATACAAATTGTCTGCAAACCGTCCGTGCCATTGCCTGTTTACGCGCCTTAACCGGCAATATCGATGTGCCTGGTGGCGATATTCTGGGCATGAATATCCTGAACAGTTACCCTACTCTTGCCCATACTCTGCCCAAGGGAGTTCGCAAAAAACGACTGGGAGCAGACAAGTTCAAACTCCTTGGCGGCTGGCGGGCATTTATGCCATCTGCTCATATTCCAACCCTGTTGCAGGCCATGCAATACGGCAAGCCCTATCCGATAAAAGGCTTACTTGTTTTTGGCGGTAATCCAATGACAACGGTTGCTAATAGCCGCCAGGTACATGCTGCCTTAAAAAGCCTGGATCTGCTGGTTGTAACTGATCTGTTTATGACCCCCACAGCCGCCATGGCTGATTATGTCCTTCCGGCTGCCTTCTGGCCGGAGGTGGAGCAGGTTATCGGCTATCCCCTGGTAGCTGAGAACATGGTATTTGCCCAGCAGAAAGCCGTACAATATAAAGAGTGCAGGCAGGATGAGTGGATAATGGATGAACTCTCAAAGCGACTTGGGCTGCCGGGAAGTGACGAGAGCCTCCGTGATGTCATCAACCAGCGGCTTGAGCGATTGGGAGTAAACTATGACCAGTTGCTGGATAAAGGAGTAATCTACCCGGAACACACCTATTATAAATATCGGATTAACAACAAAGGTTTTAGAACCCGTTCCAAAAAGATTGAACTATACAGTTCCGCTTTGGCTAGGTTGGGCTATGATCCTCTACCTTCTTACAAAGAACCGCCGGAGAGTCCCGCCAGTTGTCCTGATCTTGCCAGGACTTACCCGTACATCCTGACAACAGGAGCCAGACGGCGTGAGTTTTTCCACAGTGAGCAGCGGCAAATAAAATCCTTGCGTAAACTGAGACCCCATCCCCAGGCAGAATTACATCCGGATCAGGCTCTCGGACACGGAATTCAAACCGGTGACTGGATACGGATTTCCTCTCCCCGGGGCAGTATCAGGATGAAGGCTATTGTTACAGAAAACATACGTTCCGGGGTAGTCAATATCGAGCATGGCTGGTGGTTTCCGGAAAAAGATGAACCTGAATTCGGTATCTGGGATTCAAATGCCAACCTGCTGACCAGTAATGCGCCTCCTTATGATCCGGCATTTGGAACCTACCAGCTCCGTGGACTTCTCTGCACCGTAACAAAGGAATAACCGGCTACCAATTTTAGGTGTTTTTTTGCCCGTAGGGCATCATGTTCACAAGAACTGCTGACCAAAATGAACAAAGATTCTGACCCAACAGTAAATAAATTTCTCTATAGAGTACTGTTCCCTTTTCGCTCAAAAACAGTGCTTTATTGTGCAGAAATTTTCACTGATTTTTCTGCAATTTTTATATCAATAATAGCCGGGTATGCGATTTGCAACATCCTGTTTTATCCCCTGCCTGAGGGTACTCTGTTCTACTGTCGACTCGGACTGGTTGCCGGGGTAACTGGAGTTTTGACATTTCATTTCAACGGGTTGTACCGTCATCAGGCAAGCATGATGAACCTGCTTGAAACCAGGAAAATAATCCGAATAACCCTCATGGCTTTTCTGTTTCTTATCCTGTATTCTTTTTCTGTTAAGGCTCCATATTCAAGAATAACCCTGTATCTGGCTCTTGCCCTGCTCCTGCCCACGCTACTTTTGGGAAGATTCTTTTTCTATAAACTTAATCAGTATTTTTATCTGCACGGAGTACATGTCCGCAACATTCTTATATGTGGTACAGGTGCAACAGGGCGATTATTATTTCAATCTATAAGTCATACCCCTAAACTGGGATACCAGCCAATAGGCTTTTTTGATACTGATGCAAAAGATATCGAGGCCATCGGCGAATTATTGCCTGAGGATATTCACAGAAATATTCTGCTGGCAACTAATTTTGAACACTGCCTGCAGATTATTAAAGAAAATAACATTCAGGATATTTTTTTAAGCAAACCTTTGTACGAAGAACATGGTGAACAACTACAGCAACTCCTTTCTCTTTGCCAGGATCAGCAAATAATCCTGCACTCTGTTCCTTATCTTCAGCACCTTGTCACAAAGCAGGTAATATTTAATGATATTAACGGAATTCCACTTGTCTCTTTCAGGGAGATACCTGACGGAACAGTGGAACGTTTTACAAAAAGATGCTTTGACCTGATAATCACAGGTATACTCACGATTCTTTTTGCACCGCTAATAGCGGTTATCGCCATTCTGATCAGGATTGATTCAAAAGGATCATGCCTGTTTAAACAGACACGAATAGGAAAAAATGGTGTTCCCTTTGCCATGTATAAATTCAGATCTATGTTTATTGATACACCTGATTTTCAGCATTCACCGACCATGGGTGATGATCCAAGGATTACACGAGTGGGCAGGCTGTTACGAAAAACGAGTTTGGATGAACTGCCACAGATTTTCAATATTCTGCAGGGGACGATGAGCCTTGTCGGCCCTCGTCCTGAAATGGAATTTATTGTAAAGAATGAGTATAATGATCTGTATCGACAACGGTTGCGTGTCAAACCGGGAGTAACCGGAATCTGGCAGATCAGTGCTGACAGGACACGGGAGATACATGAAGATATCTCCTATGACCTCTTTTATATTGCCAACCGTTCACTCCTGCTGGATATCCTTATTTTACTTAGGACTATTCCAGCTTTATTTACTATGCGGACGTATTAAAAATATGGGCTGCCAACTTAGGTTCAATATCCGTTAGTGGCTTAAAGTAGCCGGAATGTTTTTACTATCTTTACAATATTTTTTTCAAAATTAGTCGGCAATCGAACAACCCGACCAGCCTTATTTTGAAACAGAAGATGTCGCTCATTAAACCCGTGCAGAAAAATATCACGGGTGATTTCAACATCCTTTGTGCAGTATTCAGTAATCTCCCTGATCTTTCCCTGTTTAAACCAGCGTAACGCCTGGAGGCCATTGCCACTTTTTCGGACACCAAGGGTATGTTCAGCCAAACGATCCAGGCTGAGCCGGTAGCCGAGCTGGTTTTTGATTTCTTCCAGGATGTCAAAGGAGGGCAGGGCGGACAGGCGGCGATTGGTATAGAAAGACAGCACCTTGTTGTCAAACCGTTTATTATTAAAGCCC
>DAOVTM010000468.1 GCA_030633145.1 Desulfobulbaceae bacterium | reverse complement strand
GGGATCAAAGAG
Source organism: Desulfobulbaceae bacterium (assembly GCA_030633145.1). GTDB lineage: Bacteria > Desulfobacterota > Desulfobulbia > Desulfobulbales > Desulfobulbaceae > DAOVTM01. The sequence goes on along the minus strand of DAOVTM010000468.1, from coordinate 2,726 downwards.
TCCGGGATTGGTCGGGAAGGGTCTAAGTACGGTATTGATGAGTATCTTGAGATGAAATATATCTGTCTTGGGGGAATTGAGGGGTGAGCAAGCTTTTTTTCAATACCACCGGCCCCTGTTTTCCGGAGAGCCATTATATGGTGCCGCCGCTTCCACGCCTCAAAGGAGTGGAACGGATCATCAAACAGGAACAGTATTTTGTCATCCATGCCCCGCGTCAGTCAGGGAAGAGTACCTACGGCCTGGCATTGATGGAGAAGCTGAACCGGGAAGGACACTATACGACGCTGCTGAGTAGTATTCAGCCTGCCAGCTCTGGAACAACCCCTGTTGAAGCGATGCAGATTGCCGCCCTCTGCATAGAACAGGACAGCCGTCTCTATCTGCCGGAAGAGGAGTGGGCACCGGCTGTGTCCGAGTTTCAGCCCTTTCCCCAGGATGGACTTCGCAGCTATCTGCGAACCTGGTCAGAGAGATGCCCCAAGCCCATTGTCTTGTTCCTTGATGAGGTTGACAGCCTGCGTGATGATAATTTTATAGCTTTGCTCCATCAACTCCGAACCGGTTTTGTTGCCAGGAGCCGCAACGGTTTTCCGATCTCAATGGGGCTTATTGGTCTGCGTGACGTGCGGGATTATCGTATCCGGCTGCGACCAGACCGTGACAGTTTGGGGACTGGTAGTCCGTTCAATGTCAAGGCGGAATCCTTTTTCTTTAATCTGTTTACGCAGGAGGAGGTCAACCAACTGCTGGATCAGCATCAACAGGCAACAGGTCAATGTTTTCCGCCTGAGGTCAAGGAAGAGATGTTTCGTCTTGCCCAAGGGCAACCCTGGCTTATCAATGCCTTGGCGAATCATATCGTGAGCCGTCTGCTGGATAATGACAATACGCAGCCTATTACGCTGGAATTACTCAACCAGGCTCGTGAGGATATCATTCAACGGCGTGAAACCCATCTCGACTCTTTGCTTGATAAACTGCGTGAACCTGCGGTCAAGAAAATAGTCATGGCAATCATCAATGGGGAAGCCCCGGATTTTGACGAATACAATGATGCTGTTCTCTATACCCGTAATCTGGGGCTGATAGCAGTCAACCCGCCGGTGCGGCTGGCAAACCCTATCTATCAGGAGATTATTCCACGCTCTCTCTCCTTTCCCTTTCAGGAGAGCATCCCCCAAGACTATGTTGACCCGGCCTGGTACATCAGGGAGGGGCGGCTGGACATGGAGGCCCTGCTCAAATCTTTTCAGAAATTTTATCGTCGCCATTCAGAGGCCTGGCTGGAACGATACGATTTTCGGGAAGTGGGACGGCAGTTGCTGCTGATGGCTTTTTTACAACGGGTGATAAACGGTGGAGGTCGGGTGGAACGGGAGATGGCGGTGGGCAACGGTCGCGCCGACATGACTGTTGAGTATGGTTCGGATCTCTTTGTCCTGGAGTTGAAACTGCACCGTGACCAGTACAGTGAAGAGGACGGTAAAGAGCAACTGGCTCGCTATCTCACCCGGCTTGACCAGCCGCAGGGCTATCTACTCTTTTTTGAGTTAGATACCACTATTTCCTGGGAGCAGCGTATCCGCTGGGAGCAGTATAAAGAGGATGGCAAACAGATTACGCTTGTAGGGATGTGAGTATTTTTACATGAACACGATCCACAGATGGCTGGCCTCGGTTAAAAAGCAGGTCATGGATGCTGATCTGGTTGTTATCGGCAATGAAGCAGCCGACCTTGATTCCATAGTTTCCTCCATAACCTATGGATACCTGCGTAGCCTGCAAGAACCGAAGCGGGTTGTGGTGCCGATACTGGATATTCCCAGGGCGGATCTCGATCTGCGGCTGGATGTTGTCTATCTCTTGCGTGAGGCGGGAATCAAGGTGGAGGATCTGGTGTTCCGGGATGAGATTGCAGTGGATGCACTGGCTGAAAGGGCGCGCCTGGTGCTGGTGGATCATAACCGGCCTGGTGTTCATTTTCAATTATTTCAGGTGGCAGGAATTATCGATCATCACCATGACGAGGGTGAGTATCCCCAGGCAGATCCGCGCCTCATTGAGCCGGTGGGTTCAACCGCAACCCTGGTGGGGCGGGAGTTTTTAGCTTCCGGGCTGACTGTGGATCAGGATCTTGCCCTCCTGCTTGTCGGAACCATCCTTCTGGACACTGTAAACCTGGAAGAGAGGGCAGGGCGGGTAACCGGTACGGACAGAGAGGTTGCGAATCGCCTGCTTCCCTTGATCCAACAGGATCGGCAGCAGTTGTTTACAGCAATTCGTCAGGCAAAGTTTAATTTGCTGGGGCTTTCCACCCATGATCTGCTGCGCAGGGATTATAAGGAATACGGCTTTGCTCATCTGCGTTGCGGGATCAGTTCAGTTCCGATGTCGATGCAAACCTGGTGGGCAATGGATACAAATCTGCTCAAGGGAATGGAGGAGTTTGCGTCACAAAGGGGTGTTGATATTTTTCTCTCTATGAATAATTCCTCGATCCCTGTGTTTACCAGAGAACTCATTATTCTGTGGTCTGATGTCGAAGGAGAGGTGAAACTTTGTAACTGGTTGAGCAGAAATGAACTCGTTCTGCTGCCTTTGGGTTTGCCGGAAAATGCGCAGCACAGGAGCGGTTTTCGTATGTATCAGCAGCAAAATGTGAAATTTTCCAGAAAAAAACTGCAGCCCCTGCTAACGGAATTCTTCAAACAGTACTGATTGGT
>DAOVTM010000460.1 GCA_030633145.1 Desulfobulbaceae bacterium | reverse complement strand
CTTGATTCCAGGACGATAGATTGGCTGGATAGTCAAAACACGAACTTGAGCATCCCAAGGATCCGGGTTAACCGTCAATCGCCCAGTCTGCAATTCCTTTGTTTTCGCAGTTTTTTCAACCTGTACAGGAAAAGGCGTTTCAATTTTAGGTTGACTGTCAGTAGAATCAACAACCTCTTTTTTCTTGTTGACTTCCTTCAAGAAAATCTGGGTTCTCAGCGTCCTCCCTGAGAAAATCTCAATGGTCTGCTCAACCGTTGCAAACCCCTGTCTGGAAATTGCAAACCGGTATTGCCCGGCAGCCAGTTCCATCCCATCCTTATAAGGAACATTACTGTTCAATAGTTTCACCCGGGCATCAGCCGGAGTCGGCAGGACAAACAACCTGCCAGGCGGCAGCATATCCTTATTCAAGCGAAACGAAATCTTGCTCTGCCGACCAGCCCGAATACGCACCTTTTTTTTCTTATCCTTAAAACCTGCTTTCCCAACCTTGACCACAATCAAACCAGGCTGCAAAGCGGAAATCGTCAACGGTGTCTGTCCTTCATACCCTTCACCGATCCAGATCTCAGCCTTTTCCGGCTGCGAAGTAATAACCATAGAGCCTGTGACTGGTTTTGGCGCAGGTTGTCGCTTTTCCATCTTGACGACAGCCTTGTTGACAAAATAAAAATTACCGGTCAAGGAAGAATTTTCCCAGGGAATCTGATGATTATTGGTCTGTTTACGCACAGCCCGACGAACCTGTTTAAAAACCTGTTCAATGGTCAGGCCAGGTTTGTTCATATATTCAAGCAGAAAACCGGTATAAACACCATGCCTGCCCCTACCGTCAGCTGATACCTCCCCCGGTGCAGTGGAATACGCTACCAGAGAGCCAGCCGGGGCATTCATCTGAATCAATCCCTGCTCAACTGAACGAAAACTGCGGGCAAAGGGATTATTCCTACAGGCATCAAGAATAACAATATTAACATCATTGCCTGCAAGCTCCATCTTGCGAAGTACCCTGGCAGCATTCACGGCCTCAAATTCCACATCAGCCTCATTCTTGATTCGTGCATTCACTGGTATCAGATAATTGCTCCCCTTGTATTGAATACCGTGACCGGCAAAGTAAAATAAACCGGTATCGCCTTTCTGAAGGTCAGAGCCAAAGGCGTGAATTGCCTCTTTCATCTGCCTTTGCCCGGCGTTTTTGAGCAAGGTTATCTGAAAGCCATTTTTTTTGAGAGCTGCGGCCATCCCTGTTGCGTCATTAACAGGATTGTTCAAAGGATAATCCGTATAACTGCCATTGCCGATGACCAATGCCTTACGTTGAACATTTTCCGCTGAAACAGCGGACACCAAAGTCAGGAGGAAGAGAACAGCAATGATGAGAGATATACAGCCAGGACAGTTTTTCACAAACGCAGAATTTTGCCGCAGAGCGGTGTAACGAGGATCAGGCATAATCCGCCTGGACAGGAATTACCCGCATAGCATGATCGTCAACAACAAGTTGCGTACCGTCCCTGTCCGGGATTAATAGGCCATAGCCAAACTGTTCAATACGTTTATCAACATGTTTTCTGGCCTTTTTGGGGATAGCATAAGTTGCCAGAGCAGCGTAGAGATTTTTATCTTTATACTCAGGAAAAAGTCGTCGAAATAGGGGGATAGTGTGGCTATGGAGACGCTCAACATGCTTGGACTGCAAGTGACGTTTGACCTCAACAATGGCAACATTATCCCCATTGGTCAAGAACAGGTCAAGTTGAACCTTATCCTTCCCTTTTTTACGGGTAAGGTCAAAATCAACATCATCAAAGCGGACATTGGCAAGGACAGGATTATCCTGTAATGCGCCAAAAAAGTCCAGTTCAGCCTCATCACCAAGATGCTCGCTGACACCACCGTACATTGCAGACAGCTCTTTGATCTCTCGTCCTACTTTATCCAAATTGGCATCAGTTCGGGCCATCTGCTCATCTGTTTTAGCCTGCGACTTTTGCAGTTTTTTGATATTTTTTTCTGTCCTTTCAATACTCTCTATAACCTTTGCCAGCATTTTTTCTAAATCAACACCCATAGCATTTCTCGTAGATTAGTTTGCTTCCATCTGTCAATCTGTCCATACTATATTAACGCATACTGTACGCAAAGTCAAAATGATGTAATCGGCAATACCCTTTTATATTTCCTCTGCAACAGCAACAACCCCCCATTTATCCCTGAGCGGATGAAAAGCAAGCTCCTTACCCTGTACATGCAGCCTTCCTTCAAGCTCTGTTCCCAGAAGAATCTCAGCCAGCACCTGTTGACTGTCCGGGTCAACAAATCGAACCCAGATGTTTGACGGCTGCAACAGGTTTGCCTGCCAGGCCAAATCAATCCCAGGCTGGCAGTCTTTCTCATCCTGCCAATGACATTTGAGCTGTATATACTCGCCATAATCCATTTCAAAGCAGATGGATTGCTCTTCCATATCTGCCGCTGTGAGTGGTTGTCCGGCATACATTGGCTGCCATAGGGGGGATATCCAGGCAATCATGTTGTCCCTGATCCTGGAGAGTTCCGCCCGAACCGGGGATTGCTTTTTATTGGCCTGGTTGATTAATGCGTTAATCTCCTGTCTGCCTTTCTCGCCCAATGCCTGGCTCAATGCCGCCTCTGGAGAATGCTGAAACAGATCATCCCAAAGCACCTGATCTGCCTCGATCCGCAGGACAGTCATTCGGCAGTCTTCACAACCATGGAGATGGGCTGCCATGGTATCGATTTGCTTAGGTGTTGTTTCTCCGCAGGCGTAACAAAGTAACTGTTCGCTGTCCGGGCAGGAGTAGTGCGGAGCCGCATTATTGAATGACTGTCTGGCATCCTGCACTATTTCTTTG
>DAOVTM010000453.1 GCA_030633145.1 Desulfobulbaceae bacterium | reverse complement strand
CCCCTCAATCCCCCCAAGACAGAGGTACTTCATCTCTAGATATTCATCAATCCCGTACTTAGATCCCTCCCGACCGATCCCGGACTCCTTGATCCCGCCAAAAGGAGCGGTTTCCGTGGACATAATCCCGGTATTAATGCCCACCATGCCATATTCCAGGGCCTCTGCCATGCGCCAGACCCGCCCCACATCACGGCTGTAAAAATAGGAGGACAGACCGAATGGGGTATCATTGGCCATGGCAATGGCCTCTTCTTCGCTTGTAAAGGAAAAGAGCGGAGCCACCGGGCCAAAAGTCTCTTCATGGGCGATAACCATATCCGTGGTTACATCCAGAAGAATAGTAGGTTCAAAGAAAAAACCGCTCCCCCCTGCCCGTTTGCCGCCGCAGCCGAGCCTGGCACCCTTATCCAGGGCATCCTGAATCTGCCCTTCCACCTTGATCATTGCATTCAAGTCAATGAGCGGCCCCTGGTTGACCCCTTCGTCCAGGCCGTTGCCGACCTTCAGGCTGGTACTCACCTCCTCGATGAGCCGCTGGGAAAAGGCTTCATAGATCCCCTCCTGAACAAGGAAACGGTTGGCGCAGACGCAGGTCTGGCCTGAATTGCGGTACTTGGAGGCAATGGCTCCGGCCACGGCCTCATCCAAGTCAGCATCATCAAAAACGATAAAGGGAGCATGACCGCCCAGCTCCAGAGAGATCTTTTTGACCGTATCCGCACACTCCCGCATCAGCATCTTACCCACCGGGGTGGAGCCGGTAAAACTGAGTTTTCGCACCACCGGGCTGGCAGTCAGTTCCGGGCCAATTTCTCTTGCCGGGCCGGTGAGTACGTTAAACACCCCGGCTGGAATGCCCGCCTCCTCGGCCAGCACAGCCAGAGCCAAAGCAGAAAACGGGGTCTGAGCCGCAGGTTTAATAACCACCGGACAGCCAGCAGCCAGGGCAGGTGCCGCCTTTCTCGTAATCATGGCAGAGGGAAAATTCCAGGGAGTGATGGCTGCGCAGACCCCCACCGGCTGTTTGATAACGATGATTCGCTTACCTGGCTGACCCATGGGGATGGTGTCACCATAAACCCGCTTGGCCTCTTCCGCAAACCACTCCACAAAAGAGGCCCCATACAGGATCTCGCCCCCGGCCTCGGCCAGGGGTTTGCCCTGCTCCATGGTCATGATCATGGCCAGATCGTCCTTATGCTCGACGATCAGCTCATACCAGCGTCGGAGAAAACGGCTCCGCTCATGGGCAGTCAGTGCTTTCCATTGCGGCCAGGCCTTGTCGGCAGCAACGATAGCCTGTCTGGTTTCCTCCCTGCCAAGGGAGGGAACCGTGCCGACCAGTTCACCGGTTGCCGGGTTATGCACTTCTATGGTGCTGCTGCTTTGTGCGTCTATCCAGCTGCCGTCAACAAAGCACTGATTACGAAATAAATTAGATTTATTGAGTTTCATGTAGAAATCCTCGAATTATAAAAAAATACAGGTATAATACAATTAGAAGCAATTAAAAACAATGGTACAACGTACCAGCTACTCACGAGTAGAGTAGATAGTTCTAAAAAATAAAAAAACCGTTTAAAAATGATTATAGTCTGCTAAAGAAAGAAGGTAATTATTTTCAGTGCCAGAAAACCCCTTCTCCTGCAAGCATTTTACGATACTGGAAGAAAAGGACAAAAGCGTACAGACAAAACAAGACCACCTCATCATGATATCAGAATTACGCCAGGCAAAAAGGGCTGATGACTACCTTCCCATCAGGGTTACCGTGCAGAGCAAGACCACCGGCAAACGTGTGGCCGGACCTTTTTCCAGTCGCATCATCAACATCTCCAAGACCGGGGCCTGCCTGCTGATGACCCAGGTAATGTGTGACCGTTTTCACGTTTTCCACTCCACCCGTGAAGACAACTCCCTGTTCCTGCAACTCCTGGTCAGCCTGCCCCCGGACATCCCGGGGACAACCCTGTCTGCGCAACCTGTGTGGCTGGATATCTTCAGGCAGGGTGAAATCAGAGCCTTTAAAATGGGGGTTGATTTTCACCGTACCGCCGAAAAAGAGGAAATACAGGAGTTACTGACTGCGATGACCAGGAAGCAGAAGATCCGGGCGAGCTGGTGGAAATCCCATACCGGTCAATACCTTGCCCGTCATACAATGCGCGCAGCCAGACTGCTCACGGTGAATCTATTCCCTGGACGGTAAAGGTCTGCACAGGTTGCTTTACTCCTTTAAGCTTCATCTCACCCACATCCTCCATAATCACCGGAACATCTTTCAGGTCACTGCGCACCTCATCGGTTATATAAATTGAGCAATCAGATGCCATGGAAGCCAGCCGCTGGGAAATATTCACCTCAGTTCCAATAACCGTATAGTCCAGTCGCCTGGAGGAACCTACATTGCCCATGAACATCTCGCCGCTGGTCAAGCCCATGCCCAGGTCGATGGTGGCAAAAAATGGATCCTGCTCCTGCCAGCGCTCTTTCAGCTCCGCAAAACGAATCTGGATATCCAGAGCCGTTTCCACCGCAGTATAGGAGGCGTTTTCAAGCTCGATCAAGGCACCGAATACGGTCAGCACCGCATCCCCCATAAACTTGTCCACTGTTCCCCGATGTTCAAAAATCGTTTCTGTAAAAACTTTAAAAAAATCATTGAGAAAATCACGCATCACCTGGAGGGACAACTGCTGCACCATACCGGTAAAGTTGCGCAGGTCGGCAAAGAGGACTGTGACCTTTTTCACCTCTCCCAGGCCAGAGGTTAGATCGGCATCGCTCTGTATTAAGACCTGAGCCACTTCCGGGGCAACGTACTGTTCCAGCAGGGTCTGCAGGCGGGTTTTTTCAGCAATGGAGGCAATGGACCATACATTTTCCAAAGCCAGTGATGCCTGATTACAGAGAATACCGAAGATCTCAATATCAGAAGAGGCAAAACGGATGTTGCCATGCTTATGGCTGACATTGCGTCCCACAAGGATATGATTCCGGATCATCATGAGAAAAGAAGCTGCGGAGACAATATCCGGCGGACTG
>DAOVTM010000003.1 GCA_030633145.1 Desulfobulbaceae bacterium | reverse complement strand
TAAATCACTGACAGGTAAGCGAAATGACGATAAATTTTACGCTGCACTTGAAGAGATAAACGGATTAATTGATCAAGCAAACAAAGGAGAGCATGATTTATATTATTTCGATGAATCCGGCTTTACATTGGAACCTTGTGTACCCTATGCTTGGCAACTAATATCTGAAACAATTAAAGTGTCGAGTTCACGTAGTAAACGATTAAATGTACTTGGTTTTTTAGAACATACATCTTCTAATTTTGAATCGTATGTCATTGAAGGAAGTGTCACTTCTGATGGTGTTGTAGCTGTTTTTGACGAGTTTGCAAGCACGATCACAAAAAAAACAATTGTTGTGATAGATAATGCATCAATGCATACCAGTAAAACATTCTTGGCAAATGTGAAAAAGTGGGAGGATAAAGGGCTAATTCTTCAAAACATTCCTCCTTATTCACCCGAATTAAACAAGATTGAAATATTGTGGCGAAAAATTAAGTATGAATGGCTTAATTTTTCTGCCTACAAATCATTCAAATCTCTTAATGATTCTTTAACTCATATACTGTCGAATATTGGACTTGAATATCGAATTAAATTTTCTTGAATTATGTTAGAATAATTTTGTTCACCTACTTATGTCCAATCTCCCGCCATTCCTTCCCCAATAGCCAGGCCCCGTAACTGTCCATCGACACAGGATCAAACCCCGCTGCCAGGATATTCACAGGAGGATCACAGGTTCTGCCCCAGAGATGGGATTCGGCCATGCCAATGGTTGCGTCCAAGAGGGTGAAATCCGGGGTACGATACCGGTTGAGGTCAGCCACCGACTCCTGGATTCTGTGATGAAAGGCGGATTTTTTCCAGGTTCCGTCGCAGTAATGAGCCGGTGGGAGTAGGCCCATCATGTTTTTCATGGTCAGGGTGACTCCGGCTAAAGTGTGTACCTTGAGCATTGGCACAGAGAGGAGAAAACAGTTGTAACACATCTCAGGCAGATAAAGTTCCGGCCAGCGTTTGCACTGTACCAGTTCCCGTTTACGAGAGGGTTCCTCATTTAGATCAACAAGCTGTATCCCCTTTTCCTCTGCCAGCCTGATATAACCAAGTGTCTCAAAAGGGTGCCAGGTATCGTACTGCTTAGAGCCGGTACCCTCACCAATGATAATGGGGTTACTGGTATGGCGTTGCAGGTAATCCACCAGGGCGGCAATGAGCTGAACCGGGACTGTAACTGGCGGTTGCAGGTTTTCCACCAGGTTGGGCTTGATGAGGATGGTTTGATCTGTTGGGATGTTCTCCAGCATGCCGGAACCGTTCATGAGCTGTTGCAGACTCTCCTCCCAGGAGGAAAAGGGGAGGGAAAAGACAGTTCCCTGCTGCTGGATCTTCTTCAACGTCATCTCTGCTTTGCCCTATACTCTTTCAGCCCCTCCAGAAGGACAAACCTGCCCAGGGGGATCAGGTCACAGGGGAAGCAGCCAGTAAAGAGTGCGTTATCACACAGGCCGCCGGAGAGATAGAGTCGATCCGGGCTGCCAGTGAATCGGTGGCCGTTGCGGGCAATACCGCGTACAAATTTAGCCACTGCCTCGGTTTCTGAGCTGCCGTTGACCACGGCATCAAAGATACGGCTCATGCCTAGCACGCCGCAGGTAATGGAAAAGCCGGTTTCCGGAATACGAAGAGCCGAATAGTTGATGTCGTAATATTTTGCCAGCAGTTCAATGGTAAACCCCATGGATGCCCCGCATTCGGCATTCCAGCCCATGTCGGCAACCTCATTGCCCTGAAAACGGATATATTTAATATCGCGGCTGCCGCAGTCCAGGAGGGTAAAGTTGGCATCATCAATGAGCTTTCTGCCGCCCCTGGCAAGGGCAGTCAGCTCGTTGATGGACTTTCGGCTGCGCCGTTTGGCGTTATGACCGGTGGCCAGGTCAGCGGTGAAGTCAGGGGACAGAGCCCGGGTTGGGATGATCTCTGGCTCAGCCCCCTTATCAGTGTCCAGAAGTTTGAAATAGGATGTTCCAAAATCAGCAAGCAGCATAGATTCGTTTCAGTCAGTTTTTTTTGCTTTTATCTGCGTCATCTGCGTAATCTGCGGATTCATCGTTTTGTAAGTTCCAGAAAAGCCTCAACCTTAGCCCGACCACTGGAGCCAGCCTGGACATCACAATCCATGTATAAGGCACGGGGATGGAGAGTGGCCAGATGTTTGGCCAGCGCGGTCTTGGCGCAAAAGGACTGGGCAAAGAAAATGGTCGGGATATCCGGATTATAATAGTATTCCAGGGTCAGATCAGCAGGGGTTTTATTCTCCATGCACCTGGTCCAGCCATAGATGTGGGTGGTATCCGGAAAAAGGGAGAGGATGGAAAAGTCCCTGGGCGGTACCCCCCAGAAGCCCGCAGTCGGTTCAGATGGCTGGCAAGGCGTATAAGGATCCACAGACTGCACCCCCCGGGTAATATCCTCCATTTTTTCCAGCAGAGGGAGATGGCTTTGGCAGATGGGAGTGCCATAACCCTCCTGGTCCTGATTACGGGTTCTGATGATCGGAACATCCTGAATGTCTTTAAGAATGGTTGCCACATGGAGAGCGCAGTCGCATTTTCCAGGGCCAACGTCGATATAGATCTTGTCCAGACGGAGGTGCATCACATTGAGAACCACAGTGCGTAAAACAGCGCAATAGACCTTGGGCATATATTTTGCCGTCAGGTTAATGGGATGCTGGAGCTGTGGTTCATCAAGATCAACGATAGTATACCGGTTTCTGTTCAACTCTCGGATAACCTCCAGAGGGGGAACTCCGACAATACCGATTCTTTTACCCATGGGCAGTTCCTTTGCTGTTCAATCAGGTATCTTCCCTGAGCAGAAGCACAATTCCCAGAAGTCCAACCATCAGGTGAATAGATACCGCCGCAAGCAGTGAACTCATATATCCGGCCTTGGCAAGCGACTGCAGCGTACCCCAAACCCCCCAGCAGACAAAGGCCATGCCGCAGCTAACCGGAACCGCCAGAGAGAGATCACGTCCCCATTTTCGATAGACCATCAGCAGCAGGGGCAGGCCAAAGATGAGCAGGGGCAGGCCAAGCATGATGTATGAGATGCGACCGTAAAACTCGATCCAGGCAGCCTGCTTATCCTCGGGGTTCTTTTGATGGAAGGTATCTCGATACAGTGCCACTAACGATAATTCTTTGGAACGGTACTGTGGGATAAAAAAATCTGCCGGTTTTTCCGGGAAATTAAAGTTTTTCCAGTTAAAGATATTAGTTTGGAAATGGTCGTTATCCGTGGCGGTCTGGATTTGACCGCTGTGTAAAGCCCAGATACCATCCTTCCAGAAGGCGTGTTCAGCTGCAATCAGGGTCTTGAGGTGATACTCTTCGTCCCATGAGGTGTAGGAAAAAAAGATAAACTCGTTTTTACGGGGATCAGGCCGGGCAAAGGAATAGAAGTTGTTTTCACCCTGGTAATAATAACGGCCGTTGCGGTAAATCCCCAGGGGTACACGTCCCTTGATCTCCTTATTCCAGATTTCATTAGTGATTGAGATAGTTTTGGGGAGGATGAACTGGGACATGGCCAGCTGGGCCAGGGTGGCTAAAATCCCGGCAAAAATAATTGGATTGGTGATTTTTTTTAAGGGGATGCCGCAGGACTTGAGGGCTATGAGTTCGTTGGAGTGGTTGAGTACCCCCAGGGTGACCACCCCGGAAAGGAGGATACAGACCGGACCCATCTGCTCCAGCACATAGGGTATGGAGAGGAAAAAGAACTTGCCCACCAGCATCATGGACTTTCCTTTTTCCATGAAGTTGTCAATTTTTTCAAAAAAATCAATGAGCATATAAATGGCAAGAAAACCCATCATCAGCATTATGAGGTTTTTGAGAAACTGGAGAATTATGTAGCGTTTAAGCAGGTTCACTTATAGTTGAGAGTGGATAGTTGAAAATTGATAGTTTGTGGTGCGTACAGGGTACCCTGTATTATATTGAGCGTAGGGTGCGTTGTGCGCATTAGTAAAGCCGGTTGTTGGTTTAGTCTTTTTTCCAAAAAGTATCTCCTGTTTTCATTGTGTCAGGTAACAGCATGTAGTAACCTCTGATGGTTTTTCAGTCAAGTATTACCTATGATGGCGGGACAAGTGAGCAATATTTTTTCAAGGAGCAGCAGGTTGTGAAAAGTATCGGGGTGGTAACCACCGTAGCTGTAGAGGCCGTACCACCAAGCCTCCAGGATAATACCGCAGACCTTGACCGCTTGAAGGGAGCATTGGCTCTGTCCTTGCCGGACAAGCTTTCCGGGTTTCGTCTCCGTATCCCCTTCAGGTGTATGGCAAAGGTTGCCGCAGCCTTCCGGGGAGCCGGTTTTCGCGGCCACGCCATTGTTGCGGTTCTTTCCGAAGAGCTTGAGATCCTGGATTTCAGCCGGGAACTCCCCTCCCTGCTGCCAGCAGTAGCTCTGGATCTTGGCTCTACTCATCTTGAGGCTGCGGTAATTGATCTTTTGACCGGTAAAACCCTGGCCAGGGGACATGCGGTCAATCAGCAGGTTGAATATGGGGCCGATATCCTCAGTCGGATCCATTTTGCAGAGAAGAAAAAATTGACTGAGGAAAAAGAGGGTGATCGCAAGAGTGCTGAAGAGGGAATGGTGCTTTTGCAGGAAGCAGTACTCTCATCCATCGGGTGCCTGTTTGAGGAGGTCACTGCCAGAGCCTCGTTGACAACAGATGACCTGTGGGCGGTATCTGTTTCCGGCAATACCACCATGATCCACCTCCTGTTGGGACTCAGCCCCTATCATATCTGCCGGGAACCATACATTCCCCTGGTCAATGCCCCTGATCCGTTCCTGGCCTCTGAGTTGGGGTTGCGCTCCCATCCTCTGGCCAGGGTCTGGGTGCTGCCCGGAATCGGCAGTTATTTTGGCGGTGATCTGATCTCAGGAATTCTTGCAGCTGGACTTGACCAGGCAGAAGAGACCTCTATGCTCATTGACGTGGGAACCAATGCGGAGGTAGTGCTGGGCAATGCTGAATGGCTGATAGCCTGCGCTGGAGCAGCCGGACCTGCTCTGGAAGGCGGGGTAGCCAGGATGGGGATGCGGGCCGGGGCAGGGGCAATAGAGCATGTGTTCATTGACCGTACTTCCTGGCACTTGACTGTCCAGACCATTGAAAACAGCCCGCCTGTGGGGATCTGCGGTTCCGGACTCATTGACCTGGTTGCGGAACTGTACCTGAGCCGTATTGTTGACCTGCGCGGGAAGTTCCAACGTTCATTTTCCGGCCAGACCCCGACCCAGCAAGCCTTTGTTGAACACCATCTCCTTGAGGTTAAAGGGGAAACCGTGTTTCTGGTCGCGGATGAGGAAACAACAGGCACCGAGCCTGTGCTGCTCAGTCAGACTGATCTTGATGCCATGATGCGCTCCAAGGCCGCCATGTACGCAATCCTGGTTACCCTGACCGGCCAGGTCGGGGTGGAGTTTTCTGAGCTGGAACGGATTTATGTGGCAGGAGCCTTTGGCCGCCATATTGACCCGGCCCAGGCCATTACCCTGGGTATGCTCCCGGATCTGCCCATGACCGTGTTTGAGCCGGTGGGTAACTCTTCACTGCAGGGTGCCGAACAGATTTTGCTGGATGAAACCGTTCGCGAGCGAGCCAGGGAGGTCAGCAACAAAATTACCTATATTGAATTGAACGTAAATCAGGAATTTATGATTCGTTTTTCCGGTTCCAGGTTCATCCCTCATACTGATCCGAACCTCTTTCCATCAGTGCCGACGTTTAACAGCACCCCGGGCGGCTGACTTTCCGCTTTCTGGAATCTCCTTGCTTTTTGCAGTGGCCTCATGGTAAAAAGAAGTGAGCTGTACCGTTTCCAAAGCAGGATATCGTTAAGAGTAAACGGGAGTTTTTTTGAAGAGAGCAAAACGACTGGAAAAAATTGAAGGTGTTGTTACCCGTAGTGCCAGCCGCAACTCGGCTCAGGCACGTCTGCATGGTTTGCACGAAATTTTTAACCGTAATGATGAGGTACTGATCGTCATCGTCGCTGACCCCGATTCCCTGTCCAGTGCCATGGCCATGAAACGGCTGCTCAGTTATCGCGTTGGCAGTGTTGTCATCGGCTATCCCAATGAGATCCGCCGCCTCAGCAATATGACCATGGTTGAGCGGCTGGATATCCCCATTGAACGGCTCCATACCCTGCCGGTGAATGATTACTCCAAGCTGGTCATGCTTGATTCCCAGCCCACCCATCATCCCAGTTTTGAAAAACTGAAGTTTGATGTCATTATTGATCACCATCCAGTCACTGAGGGGTGGGAGGCGGATTTTATCGATATTCGCCCTGAGTACGGGGCGGTTGCCTCTATGATGGTGGAATACCTGCGTGCCGCTAATATCAAACTCTCGGTTGCCCTGGCCACTGCACTGTATTACGGGATCAAGGTTGATACCCATAATTTTGAAAAAAAGAACATGTTGCTGGGGGACGGTATTTCTTTCAGGTATGTCTTTAATACTGCCAACCGTAACCTGGTGCGCAAATTTGACCTGACTGAGCTTCGTCGCTCTGAGCTGAAGTATTTCAAGATTGCCCTCAATGAGGTTAAACTCAGCAAGGGCAAGGCCTTCGCTCATCTGGGCAGGGTGTCAACCCCCGATGTGTTGGTTATTGTTGCTGATTTTCTCAAGCGTGTTGACCATTTTGACTGGGTGCTGGTATCGGGTATCCACGGGGGGAAGCTGGTGGTGATTCTACGCTGTGACGGCTACCGGAAACATGCTGGAAATTTTGCACAAAAGGTGTTTTCTCCGTACGGGTCGGCTGGTGGACATCGGGAAGCGGCTCGGGCTGAAATGCCGCTTAAAAATCTTCCCCTGCGTGAGGGAGTGGCGTTTACCACCACTACCCTCATGCGTCTTGCCGATCAATAATAAATTTCCATCAAATAGTCTTTTTTATCAAATAGTCTTTTTTATTAAATTCAACCGGAGCTGCTATGATGAAACCTTCTACGTTGGCAATGATTCTGGCTGGTGGCCGGGTGGATGAGCTGGGTGTCCTGACCCACTATCGCCCCAAATCAGCAGTCCCATTTGGCGGCTTTGCCAGGGTGATTGATTTTCCCCTGAGCAACCTGATGCGTTCTGATATTGAACGAATCGCCATCCTCAGTCAGTACCGATCCTACTCCCTGATTAACCATATCGGCACCGGCGCAGCCTGGGACATGATAGGTCGTCACCGAGGCATTTCTATTTTGCCGCCGTTTAAGGATTACGAAAATCCGCACTGGTACCGGGGTTCTGCTGATGCGGTCTATCAGAACCTTGACTTTATCCGCTACCATAATCCGGCTGAGATCCTGGTTCTGTCCGGGGATCATATCTATGAGATGGATTACCGGGAGATGGTGCGCTATCATAATCAAACAGGAGCGGATTTGACTGCGGCCTTTATCCGGGTGAAAAAAGAGGATGCAGCTGGTCGTTTCGGGGTGGCTGAGATTGGAGACGATGATGCAGAGGGGGGGCCGCTGCTCTCTTATGAAGAGAAGCCGGAAAACCCCAAGGGGGAGTGGGCATCTCTGACTGTACTCTGTTTTAAGCCAGAGGCTCTGTTCTCGGTACTCAAAGAGAATCAGAAGGGTGAATCGTATGAGTTTGGCCGCGATATTATCCCGCTGATGATGGAGCGGAAGATGAAGGTCTGCGGCTATAAATTTGACGGCTACTGGGGCTATACCCGCACCGTTGATGAGTACTGGCAGACATCCATGAACCTGCTGGGAGAGAATCCACTCATTGATTTGGAGAAATGGGGTATCCGCACCAACCTGGAGCATCGAGGTATCCGC
This sequence comes from Desulfobulbaceae bacterium, assembly GCA_030633145.1. Taxonomy (GTDB): domain Bacteria; phylum Desulfobacterota; class Desulfobulbia; order Desulfobulbales; family Desulfobulbaceae; genus DAOVTM01. The sequence goes on along the minus strand of DAOVTM010000003.1, from coordinate 17,325 downwards.
GACTGTCAACCGCTCAAGGTGGGCAGCAGCGGCGGGCTTGATAATTCCCTGGCCTATAACGGCTGTATTGTCGAGGGCAGGGTGAAAAACTCTATTCTCTTTCCAGGCGTTCGGGTGGAAAAGGGGGCTGAGGTCAACGACTCGGTACTCTTTTTTAACACCACGATCAAGGCTGGATCCAGGCTTGAGCGGGTGGTCAGTGACGTGAACACGACCTTTGGCCGTAATGTGCAGGCCGGAGTTGTGGGACAATCAGAGCCGGATCGGGTGACAGTGATCGGCTGGAATAATCATGTGCCGGATAATATGGTCATTGGCAGCGGTTGCAGAGTGGATCCGGCAATCCCTGCGGAAAAATGGCCGGAACAGGGACTTAAATGTTTGGAGGAACTGCGATGAGAGAGAGAAAAGATGCCCTTGTTCTCCTGCTGGCTGGCGGTGTTGGCAGCCGCCTCAATATTCTGGTGAATCATCGAGCCAAACCCGCAGTTCCCTTTGGTGGACTGTACCGGATTATAGATTTTTCCCTGTCCAATGTCATGAACTCGGGACTTAACAGGGTGGGAGTCCTGACCCAGTATAAACCCCTCTCCCTGATGCGCCATGTGGAATCGGGTCAGGCATGGGATTTTACCGGTCGCACCCGTGGGGTGAAGATCCTCCCGCCCCGTACCGGGGAAAAGGATTCTGACTGGTATAAGGGAACCGCTGATGCCATCCGCCAGAATATTGATTTTATCCGGGCTAACCCCTGTGAAGAGGTGGTGATCTTGTCCGGCGATCATATCTATCAGATGGATTTTGATGCCATGATCGCCTATCATCGTCATAAAAATGCTGGCCTGACCATCGGCATGATGGTGGTTTCCAAGGAGGAAATCAAACAGTTCGGAGCCGGGATTGTCGATGATAATAACCGGATTATCGACTGGGAAGAAAAACCGAAAGAACCGAGAACAAACCTGGCATCCATGGGTATCTATGTCTTTGATACCAAGTACCTGCTGAATGCCCTGTCCCGTGACCGCAAGGAAATTGATTTCGGAATGCACATTGTGCCTCGGGCCATTGAAGAGAAACAGGTCTTTGCCTACCCCTTTTATGGCTACTGGCGGGATGTGGGTACTATTCAGTCCTATTGGGAGACCAATATGGATATTATGCGCGAAGGTTCCGGAATTTCGCCGGAAGAGTGGGGGATCCGTCCCAATACCGAGGCTGATGGCCGTCCCATGGATCGGAGTGCAGCCCGCTTTGTCAAGGGATGCAAGGTGGAATCAGCGATGATTTCTGCAGGCTGCAGGATTGAAGGTACTGTAATCAACTCTGTGCTTTCGCCCGGCGTTATTGTCAAAAAAGGGGCGGTTGTGCGTGATTCTGTCATCCTTGAGGACTGCGTGATCGGGGAGGATGCCCAGGTGGATCTGGTGGTCTGTGATAAACGGGTATCCATCGGGCAGGGCGCAGTTGTCGGTGTCGGGGAGGGGAAGGATGTGGCAAACAGGGAGTATCCCACCCATCTCTATACAGGGATCACCCTGTTGGGCAAAGGTGCGACAGTTGCACCGTCCATGATCATTGGCAGGAACTGTATTCTTCAGCCTGGATATGGAGAGACTGATCTGAAGGAGCTTGCAGACGGAGAAACAGTGTAGCGCCGAGTACAAAAAATCATTGCTTTTCAAGCGGATTCGATTATTATCACTGCGGTTCAGGAGACACAGGCTTCAGTGGTACCAATAGTATTGCGCCCGTAGCTCAGTAGGATAGAGCGCCAGATTCCTAATCTGGGTGCCGCAGGTTCGAATCCTGCCGGGCGCACCATTTCAGAAGCCAGAAGTCAGAAAGATGATGCTGGATAAACTTGCAAGGAGGGTTTTGTAATGCGTAATGAATTTACTGCCATTATTGAACGAGACGGCGAATGGTATATTTCGTATTGTGCAGAAATACCTGGCGCAAATGGTCAGGGAAAAACCAAGAATGAGTGTTTGCAGAGTTTGTCTGAGGCTATTGAATTGATTTTGGAGGATCAGCGGGAGGATTCATTTCGGGGTATTCCAGATGAAGCAATCTCGGAAATGGTTGCAGTAGGGTGACGAGAAGTGTTCTCATGAAGCATTTACGAATTCATGGATGTTACCTCAAAAGAGAAGGGCGGTCTCATTCATTATGGATTAATCCACTTACAGGGCATACAGAAGCTGTACCCAGACATTCTGAAATTCCAAATATGCTGGTCAGAAAAATTTGCAGGAAACTGTCGATTCAGGAAATTGGATAATATCAATTAATAAAGCGGAGAAGCGCATGACTGCTGTACAGCAGAAAAAGAGAATATTAATCACCGGTGGAGCAGGTTTCCTCGGTTCCCATCTCTGCGAGCGGCTGCTTGCTGAGGGCAACGAGGTGATATGCCTTGATAACTTCTTTACCGGAAGCAAGGAGAATGTTATTCAGCTCCTTGATAATCCCTATTTTGAACTCCTCCGTCACGATGTAACCTTTCCCCTCTATATTGAGGTGGATGAGATTTACAATCTTGCCTGTCCGGCCTCACCGATTCATTACCAGTTTGATCCGGTGCAGACCACCAAGACCTCGGTGCATGGGGCTATCAACATGCTGGGACTGGCAAAGCGGGTCAAGGCCAAGATTTTTCAGGCCTCCACTTCTGAGGTGTATGGAGATCCCCAGGTGCACCCCCAGCCTGAATCCTACTGGGGTCATGTCAACCCCAATGGTATCCGCTCCTGCTATGACGAGGGTAAGCGGTGTGCTGAAACCCTGTTTTTCGATTACCGCAGGCAGCATAATCTGCGCATTAAGGTAGCGCGGATCTTTAATACCTACGGCCCGAGGATGCACCCCAATGACGGTCGGGTGGTCTCCAACTTTATCGTCCAGGCTCTGCAGGGCAAGCCGATAACCATCTATGGTGACGGTTCCCAGTCCCGTTCTTTCTGCTATGTGGATGACCTGATTGAGGTCTTTATCCGCTTGATGGCTTCTGATGACTCCTTTACCGGGCCGGTCAATACCGGCAATCCAGGAGAGTTTTCCATCCTTCAGCTTGCGGAAAACGTGATTGAGATGACCGGTTCAAAATCAGAACTTATCTTTGAACCCCTGCCTGAGGATGATCCCCGCCAGCGGCAGCCGGATATCACTATAGCAAAGGAGCAGCTTGGCTGGCAGCCGGAAATTACCCTGCGAGAGGGATTGAAGCCGACCATCGAATACTTTGATAACTTTTTAAAAAACGCTAAACAATGAAAACCGCATTTATCACCGGAGTAACCGGTCAGGATGGAGCCTATCTGTCAGAGTTGCTGCTGGAAAAGGGATACCATGTTCACGGCTTGAAACGACGGGCCTCTTCCTTTAATACCGACCGGGTCGATCATCTCTACCAGGATCCCCATGAGGAGGATGTACGTTTTACCCTCCATTATGGCGACCTGACCGACTCCACCAACCTGATCCGCATTATCCAGGAGATCCAGCCGGACGAGATCTATAACCTGGCTGCCCAGAGTCATGTGGCAGTCTCCTTTGAGACCCCGGAATATACAGCCAATTCAGATGCCCTGGGAACCCTGCGTGTTCTGGAGGCAATCCGTATCCTCGGCCTGGAGGAAAAGACCAGGTTTTACCAGGCATCCACCTCGGAGTTGTTTGGCAAGGTTCAGGAGACACCGCAGACGGAAAAGACCCCTTTTTATCCCCGCTCTCCCTATGCGGTGGCAAAGCTCTACTCCTTTTGGATAGCAGTCAATTACCGGGAGGCGTATAATATGTACGCCTGCAACGGTATCCTCTTTAATCACGAATCTCCAGTGCGGGGTGAGACCTTTGTCACCCGTAAGATCACCCGAGCCTTGGCTCGTATCAAGCTGGGGTTGCAGGAAAATATCTTCCTTGGCAATCTGAATGCAAAACGGGACTGGGGACATGCCAAAGACTATGTGCGGATGCAGTGGCTGATGTTGCAGCAGGAAAAACCAGAGGACTTTGTTATTGCCACCGGGGTGCAGCACTCGGTACGCGATTTTGTTGATGTAGCAGCGGCAGAGCTGGGTATGAGCATTGACTGGCAGGGCAAGGGACTTGACGAGATCGGCATTGAGGAAAAGAGTGGCAAGATTATCGTGCAGGTTGATCCCCGTTATTTCCGCCCCACAGAGGTGGAAACCCTGCTGGGTGACCCAACCAAAGCCAAGAATGAACTGGGTTGGGTTCCAGAGATTACCTTTGAGACCATGGTACAGGAGATGATCGTTGAAGATCTGAGACTTGCCGAGCGCGACCAGATTATCCGCCAGCAAGGGTTTAAAGCCTATAATTACTTTGAGTGATTTCCCTGCAATGACAACTCACTCCTCACTCCTCACGCCTCACACCAGCATCTATGTTGCCGGCCATCGTGGTCTGGTAGGGATGGCAATCTGTCAGGGTCTTGAGCAGGCAGGCTGTAGAAAAATACTGACCAGAACCCATGCAGAGCTGGATCTGACCAGTCAAGCAGCAGTACGGGATTTTTTTGCTGATGAACAACCCGAGTATGTCTTCCTGGCCGCAGCCAGAGTGGGCGGCATCCATGCCAATGACAGCTATCCAGCGGAATTTATCCGTGATAATCTGTTGATTCAGACCAATGTTATTGATTCCGCCTGCCAGTCCGGGGCAAAAAAACTCCTCTTTCTCGGTTCTTCCTGTATTTATCCGAAATTTGCGCCCCAGCCCATGAAGGAAGAGTACCTCCTCACCGGAGAGCTGGAGCCGACCAATGAGTGGTATGCGATTGCCAAGATTGCCGGTATTAAGATGTGTCAGGCATATCGCAGACAGTATGGATTTAATGCAATCAGCCTGATGCCGACCAATTTATACGGGCCGGGCGATAATTTTGATCTACAGAGTTCCCATGTCCTGCCCGCCCTGATGCGGAAATTTCACACCGCTAAAATGGATGGGCTGCAGGAGGTAGAGATCTGGGGAACTGGCAGTCCGAAAAGAGAGTTTCTCCATGTGGATGACCTGGCCGAGGCCAGTCTTTTCCTGATGGAGGAGTATAATGAGCCGGAAATTGTCAATGTGGGCTCCGGTCAGGAGGTCACCATTGGAGAACTGGCTGACTTGGTTGGCAAGGTGGTCGGTTTTCAGGGGAAAATTCGTTATAACAGTGCTATGCCGGACGGAACACCGAGGAAACTACTTGATGTCTCCAGGCTTACCTCCCTGGGCTGGCAGGCGCAGATAGAGTTGCGCCAGGGAATTGAAGATACTTATAATTGGTTTATACAGCAGGAAGAAGTGGCATCATGATTTATCCAAAAGATATCGTAACGTTTGTTGAAGCAGATGAGGAGTTAAAAAAGAGGTTTCCCTGGGTGAACTCACTTCACCCTGTCAATTTTGCATCAGCAGAAAATGTTGACGCACCTCTGAATTTTGAAGCATATATGTTGGAAGAAGGGTATCTGCAGAGTAAGGCAATACGGAAATATTTACATTTTCTCGCTACCATGTACGATACTTTCACCCATATCATGCATAATTTTCCGGTTGCTAACAAGTACAAAGTACATAAGGATTTTTCAAGTCCATTTGGAACCGCTCCCTTTGAATTAATGTATCATGCTGTATATCTTTACTACTTGGATAGTTACGGAGTAAAGGGTGATGTAGTAGAGTGTGGAGCTTTTAAAGGTTTTTCAGCATGTTGTCTAAGTTGGGTATGTAATTACCTCGGTAGGCAGTTATTTGTAGCTGATTCTTTCCAGGGATTGCCCGAAAATACTACGGATCCATACTATGAAAAAGGGGATTATCGTGGTGACTTTGAAGAAGTTCAAGAGAATGTCAGTACACTTGGTCGTATTGAAAATGTTGAATTCAAACAGGGATTTTTTTCTGAATCGCTGAAAGATGTACATCGTCCTCTTTGCCTGTTATGGATGGACGTGGATCTTTATGAATCAGCCACAGATGTAATGAATAACCTGTATGATAATTTATCTCCAGGCGGTGTCATCATTTCACATGAACTCTTTGAGCAGAGCTTTGATAACGACCAACTTAAGGAAAGCTTGGGGCCTGCCAAGGCGTTAGCAGAATTTTTATCCCGAAATAAGATTCGATACAAGGCAATGGCATTGGAGAGTGGCAGTGGTCTTGTTGTTCCATGTCCCAGCGGGGATGTTCAGCTGGCTATGTCAACAGAACACTGTGGATTTATCAGGGACAGATGTCGAAGGGAAATATGGCAGTTGGTTTACAGCAAGCAGCAGTTGGAGGAAGAGCTGCGCTACTGGCAAGGGGAAACTGAGAAAGCAATTAACGCATATAACTGTACCTTGGATCATAAGCTGAAAAAAATAGTGAAGAAGCTCCTCAGTCTGGTGGGCTTGTATAAAACAGCGCAATAAGATGTTGGTTGAGTACACTTGAAAAATTACGGAGAAGATATGTCATCTGATTATATATTAAATCAAAAATATACAGATATTGATGATTTGGTTGAGCAGTTTGGAAAAAATTTGATAAAACTTGATCTTGGCTGTGGTTATTACAAACCTGTTGGGTATGTGGGCATAGATAATGGCATGGGGTTTGACGCTCAGATAGAAAATAAGGAAAATTTTCCAGACATTTTAATGGATTTGGATAGGAAAGCCCTGCCGTTTGCTGATAACTTTTGTGTAGAAGTTCGAGCATCGCATTTTTTGGAACACTCCACTGATGCCATGCATGTCATGGCAGAGATTTTCAGGGTGGTCAATAAACCAGATGGACGTTTTGTCCTGATCCTTCCTTATGCGAATTCAGCTCCGGGTATGTATGCCGGACATCTTGTTTTTTATACGGAAAAATGGTTCTATGAGAATATTTGGTTTCAGGAACACTGGGAAATACGTAACGAGTTCTATACTCCGAGTGATTATTGGAACAAGAGTCCCTGGATTTTTCGTAAAATAATACCATTTGATCTGGCACGGATTTTTTTATTTAATGCCTGCGACCAGATGGAGCTACATTGTTTTCCGAAAAAAGCTAATTGAAAATAACGGAATAGTTACTGGAAGATATATTTCAGATTTCTACTTCTTCTTATTGCGGTAACACCGTTCAAATTGTTTTGCCGCAAGAAAGGCATGGTATAATGGATGATCAAAAATATTAGTATTGCCTTGAAACAGTTCATACAGCTTGTTTTGAAGCAACGGCATCTGATTTTTGTGATGGCAAAACGGGAAATTCAGAATCAGTACGCAGGATCCTTTCTCGGCATAATATGGATATTTATCCATCCTGTTGTCATGATAACAGTGTTTTGGTTTGTTTTCAGTATCGGCTTCAAGGCTAAGCCCATGAATGATGTTCCCTTTGTGGTCTGGTTGGCTGCCGGGCTTGCCCCTTGGTTTTTTTTTGCAGAAATTATCAATGGATCAGTGAATTCCGTAGTAAATCATGCCCATCTAATTAAACGGACTATTTTTTCTTCTCAGATCTTGCCAATAATCAAGATTTTTTCTTGTTCTGTTACCCATCTGGCTTTCCTGTTGGTTTTATTAGTGCTTATTATTTTTCAGGGCTTATCCTTTAGCCTTTATTTTTTACAGTGGTTTTATTATCTCTTCTGCCTTCTATCACTGGCCTTGGGGATCGCAATGATTGTCGCTTCGCTTAATGTTTTTGTTCGTGATGTTACGCAGATAGTTGCAGTTTGTCTGCAAGTTGGTTTCTGGGTAACACCTATTTTCTGGGACATTCAAATGATGCCTTCCCGGGTGCAGTGGTATTTAAAACTCAATCCGGTCTTCTATATTATCCAGGGGTACCGGGAATCGTTTATATCTTTTGTTCCCTTCTGGAGTCACCCGTATTACACTATGTATTTTTGGATCTGTTCCGGGATAATTTTATTATTTGGGGCAATCATTTTTAAAACTCTTAAACCACAATTTGCAGATGTGTTGTAATTATCTCGTAAATGTGTAAAAAAGGAACATGTCAAACACATCAATTTCTGTCCATAATATTTACAAACAATATTTTCTCTATGACAAGCCGTTGCATAGGCTTTTGGAAACGTTTCATCCGCTTGGAAAGAAGTATCATACCGCTTTTTCTGCCTTGACAAATATTAATCTGGAGGTGGAGCATGGTGAGTCTATAGGTATTATTGGGCGCAACGGCAGCGGAAAGTCAACCCTGTTACAGTTAATATGTGGAAATCTTCAGCCTACAAGTGGTCAAATAAAGGTCAATGGTAGAATTTCTGCTTTGCTTGAGCTGGGAGCTGGTTTTCATCCTGAGTTTACGGGTCGAGAAAATGTTTATCTGAGTACTGCAATTTTGGGTTTGGGTAAAGAATTGGTTGATTCCCGTTTTGATCAGATCGTAAATTTTGCAGATATTGATGACTTTATAGACCAGCCGGTTAAAACTTACTCAACTGGTATGTATATCCGTCTGGCTTTTGCTACTGCCATCAGTGTTGACCCTGAAATTTTGATTATTGATGAAGCGTTGACTGTAGGCGACATCTTTTTCCAGCAAAAATGTATGGAACATATGAAAAAGCTTATGCAGTCTTGTACGATTCTGCTGGTCAGTCATGATACCCATTCTGTAACAAACTTATGTAATCGGGTTCTTGTATTAGATCATGGAAAAATGATCTATGAGGGAGAACCGGTTGAGGGTGTTACCCAATATAACAAGATTCTGCATAAAGAGAAATTGGGAAAGCGAGGAGGAATGAAGCCGGTAGCTGGCCAAATTCTCCGGGGCGAAATCCCAGAACATGTTGTAACAAAAGTTGAGAGTATAATTACGGATTTTGATGAATGGTTTGTTGTAGAAGATGATCAACGCAGTGGTGATGGTGAAGTTAGCATTTTGAAAGTATCTATAATCAAAAATGGTCTTCCGGTTTCAGTAGTTCAGAAGGGAGATTTGCTGACTGTTCGTTTGTTTATCTGTTCTTCATCGGCAATGGATGATATTATTTTTGGTTATACTGTGAAGGATCGGATCGGGAATGCCCTGTTTGGCGAGAATAATTTATGCATGGAGAAAGGAGGTGTTTCTCTTAAAGAAGGATTCAGTATAGTGGAATATTCATTTATTTGGCCTGAGGTATTCCCATGGGAATATACCGTAACAGTGGGCATTGGAGAAGGAAATCTTCCCTTGGGTCATGTGATTCAGTGCTGGGCGAATGATATTGTTTCGTTGTCTGCCGTAACACCGGGAAGAGTTGTACATGGAATGTTTAACAATCAGTTGGAATCATTAAGAATAACTCCTATTGTTGATTACGGGTAATGTAATTGCATAATGATTATATATGGATTTTTTGAAGATAGGTATATTATTGGGTTCACCGCAGATAAGTGGTGGCACTTATGTAATATTTGAACATGGCAGCCGTATTAAGAGGCGTGGCCATAGAGTTGTAATTATCACTAAACATGATGTGGTAACAGAGGACTATGACTGGCATCCCGCAGTCCAGGAGTTGGAATGGATGACTGTCGAACAGGCAGGGACTGAGCAATTTGATATAATCATCGCAACATGGTGGCAAAGTCCCTTTTTACTTCAAAAGTTTAAGTCCAGTCACTATGTTTATTTTGTCCAATCAATTGAAACCCGATTTTTTCAGCCCCCGGATCCTCGTGATTATGCCAGCCAGGATGATGATATATGGCAGTATTTATGTGAGCAGACCTATTCTTACAATATACCGATAATAACTGAGGCAGAATGGATTCAAAGTTATCTTTATAATAGATATAACAACTATCCCCAGCTTGTCCGCAATGGTATTCGCAAGGATCTTTATACCACTGAAGGAGCAGCTATAAGCCCAAGGCCGAAAAGAAACTTACGGGTATTGGTTGAAGGACCTGTCGATGTTGATTACAAAAATGTTTCCAAATCAATACAACTTGCAAAGCAGGCAGGTGTTCATGAGATTTGGTTGCTGACCTCGTCAAATATTAGTGACTATGAGGATGTTGACAGGGTTTTTTCTCAAGTGTCGATCCATGAAACACCTGCGATTTACCGTTCCTGCGACGTTTTGGTCAAATTGAGTTATGTTGAAGGGATGTTCGGCCCCCCCCTTGAAATGTTCCACTGCGGTGGCACTGCATTAGTATATAGTGTCACCGGTCACGATGAATATATTGTCCACCGTTACAACAGCTATGTGGTTGATAAGGATGACGAAGAGAGCGTGGTTCGGCATCTCAAGCACCTAAAGGGAAATACGCATGAATTGGATCGTCTCAAAAACGGAGCATTACAAACGGCATCTGAATGGCCAGGATGGACAGAAAGTTCGAAAAATTTTTGTGAAGCCCTGCAATCAATTTCATGTCGCCGTCCAGTGAACAGGCAGTACTTGTTGAATAAGCATAATGAATTGTTTGAAACGATCGTTCCAAGGTTTAAGGCTCAAAAAATAGCTGATTCTTTCAAGAAAAGAGAGCGTGCCGCCTGGAAAGGAGAACGGACTGATAAAGATAATTTTGTAGAACTCTACTGGACTAGTAAAAAGGAATGGGAGTTTGATAAGAATGATTCTCTGTCGTTATATTATCAGTCTGAAGAGTGGACAACCATCAGGTTGGAAACGTATGTTACAGCTTTTCCGTTCTGGGTCAGGTTTGATCCTAGTGTTCGAGTTGGAATCATAGAATTTGCACATATAATTGTACGTAACAAAACCAGGGAAAAAGAAATAATGTCCTTTTGTGATGCTCATGAATTCGAGGTGTTATTTTTAACAGGTGATTCAAAATGGATTATTGATGATAAAAAGAATATAGTTTTTTCCTATGGAGAGGATCCGGTTCTGATTTTGCCAGCCGTTAAAGAGAATTGTGCTGATGTGGGTGATTGTTTGGAAATTGAGGTGAAATTAATGGAAACAGGAATTCAGCAGTTTTTTACTGGTCAGCAACTATCTCTGGATAGTAACATTGAATCTGTTGAACAGGATAAATTGCAGGCTGCACCTTGGTGGAAACGTGTACTTCGCAGTAATACGGTAACTTGACAAATGAGAGAGGACTTTGTGTTATCCAATAACATTCTACTGAAATATTTTGACCTGTTCTTGAGCTTTGCTCTGGCAGTAGGAGGTATCTATATCTTCTATCCTGGTGCGATGTCTGGAGACTCTGTTGGTCAGTGGTGGCAGGTGCTGAATCCAGAGCGGATTGGTACCTGGTATCCACCATCAATGGTCTATTTATGGATAGTTTTAGATAAGATCACACATGGACCGCAGGGGATGCTTATTTTTCATTTTATGATTTATAATCTGTCCATTTATATATTGGCTAATCTTTTTCATGAAAAATTGATTAATCGGTGTTGTTATATTGTAGTTTTCTGTTTGTTTCCGCCAATATTTTTCTTAAATGGTGTAATATGGAAAGATATTTCAATGCTTGTTTCAATTGCCATGTCTCTATCTCTGCTTTTGAAATTTGAGTCAAATGGTAAGATAATATTATTGATCTTATCGGTTTGTTTTTTACTTTTTGGCGCAGCTGTACGACATAATGCCATAGTATGCGTAATACCCTATATTGTCTATGCATTATGGATACTGATTAAAGTTGAAAGGAGAAAGAAAATATTGCTGATAGCCTTATTGGTACCTGTTCTTTTTTTTGCAAGCATTAAACTGACTCATTTCGCAAACCATCATTTTGTTAAAGAGGGAAATATCGCATATCAAATGGAAAATTCTGCCTTTATCTGGGATTTGTGGGGGATGTCAGTGGAGCTTGAGCAGAATATTATACCAAGATATGTATTTAATAAACAGGGTAAAAAATTATCAATTGACCAGTTAAAGGAGTATTACCTTCCTTACACTGCATCAGTTTTGTGGAGACCATATCTCAGTCCAGTCAGATGGCAGAAATCATTCCCTGATAAAAAATTTAAAAGGGATTTCATTGATCTCGTTATTCAGTATCCTGCTGCATATTTTACAGTGAGAAGTCGAATTGTTCTATATATGCTCGGGATTAAAAAACCGGTCATGCTTGCATTTTTATTTAATATTTATAAACCTGAAACTGAGGAACACTGGTTATATGAGTCTTCTAAAGATCTTGATTTTTTCAATAAAGATGCGCTTTATTCAGCTAAGAAAATAGCGTATTATTTATTGACTAGGACACCGCTCTATTTGGTTTGGGTGTACTTTGTGTTACTTTTATTGCAGTTTGTATTTATTTTTTTGTACAAAAGGGTACTTGGTAAGTATTTTGGTCAGTACCTTTTAATACTATCGACGGGATTGATTTACTGGCTCCCTTATACAGTCATTAGTGCATCCGCTGATTTCCGATATAGTAATTTAACAATTTTTTGCAGTATTATTATGCTTCCCTTGTTGATACAGACTATTTACAGCTTCCATAAATCTAAAGGTGATAATTTTAAAACAGTATGAATACATCAATGTGTACCGAATTGATTAGTAAGTCTGATAAAAATTCAATAGAGCTTTCTGTGGTTATCCCCTGCCTCAACGAAGCGGATACCTTGGAGGTGTGTATTGACAAGGCTCAAAGAGCCATGCGTGAGCATGGCATCAGCGGCGAAGTGGTTGTTGCGGATAACGGTAGTACTGATGGCTCACTTGAAATTGCAGAGCGGATGAAGGCTCATGTAATCCACGTTGAGGCAAAGGGGTATGGTGCCGCCCTGCAGGGCGGGATAGAGGGATCCCTTGGCAGGTTTGTCATTATGGGCGATGCGGACGACAGTTATGATTTTCTTGAAGTCCCCAAGTTTGTCAACAAGTTACGAGAGGGCTATGATCTGGTCATGGGCTGCCGTCTGCCCGGCGGCGGAGGCACGGTCGTTCCAGGAGCAATGCCGTTTCTCCATCGCTGGTGGGGAAACCCGATGTTTACCTTTATGGCCAGAAAGATGTTCAAAATGCCGACCCATGATGTCTATTGCGGATTAAGGGGGTTTACCCGCACGCTCTATGATCGACTCGAACTTACCTGTACCGGGATGGAGTTTGCCACTGAGATGTTGATCAAAAGCAGCTTGAGGGAAGAGAAAATTACGGAGGTACCCATCACCCTCCATAAGGATGGTCGCATGAACAGGGCACCGCATTTGAAGACCTTCAGCGATGGCTGGCGCACCCTGCGGTTTTTTATGATGTACAGTCCGCGATGGCTCTTTTTGGTGCCGGGTCTGTTTTTTTTCTTCCTCGGAATCCTGGGCTACTGCCTGGCCATGCCTGGTGTTTCCATCTTTGGAGCAGTCCTTGATGCCCATACCCTGTTGTTTGCCAGCCTCTCGGTGATAATTGGTTTTCAGGGGATTGTTTTTTCCGCCCTGGCAAAGATATTCTCCATTCGGGAGCATTTTATTCCTGAGGATGAACGACTTAATACCTTTTTCAAGGTTATTACTCTGGAAAAGGGAATAGCAGTCGGAGCCTTGATCTCTTTTCTCGGTCTTGCCGCCCTTGGCGTTGCGGTGATGAACTGGTGGCAGAGTGGTTTTGCGGAACTTGATTACGCCAGAACCATGCGCATCGTGATTCCCGGCTTTACCCTGACCGTATTGGGCTACCAGAGTATCATGGGAAGTTTTTTTGCCAGTATTCTCGGGATGCCCCGTAAATGAGTCTGCTGGATACCTTCCACGGTTCCTACATTCATGCCAGGCGGGTTCGCATTCTCTCCGAATTGCTGCAGGAGCTATTGCCGACCAACTGTTCCGTGGTTGATATCGGCTGCGGAGACGGTCGTCTGGCCAGGGATGTGGCAGAAAAGCGCACCGATGTAACCGTTGCCGGAGCCGATGTCCTGGTCAGGCCTTCAGCGGTAATTCCGGTGCGGGAATTTGACGGACTGCATCTGCCATGGGAGGACAACTCTGTTGATGTGGCCATGTTTATAGATGTTCTTCATCACTGTGATGACCCGGTGGGACTGCTCAGGGACGCTAAACGGGTCGCACGCAGGGCAATAGTCATTAAAGATCATAATGTGTCCGGCTCCTTTGCCTGGAATCGATTATCTTTTATGGATAAGGTGGGAAATGCCAGGCACGGGGTAGCCTTGCCCTGTAATTATTATACCCGACAGGAGTGGTTAGATGTTTTTTCTCAACTGGATTTACATATCTCCTCTCTAAGTTCTGATTTTCAGCTCTACCCGCAGCCCCTGGAGCTGCTCTTTGGGGGAAAGCTGCATTTTATGGCTCTGCTGCAACCGGAGGAGGTACCCAGTGAGCAATGAGCAGGGGATTACCATCTGGGAAGAGAACGATATTGAGACCGATGAGGCATGGGAAGCGGCCTATAAGAACTTTGAAACCCCTCAAGAGGAAATCCAAAAATTTAAGGCTCGTCTGCACAGACTGGGTGCTGGGGACTGGCCTCGAGATGCACGAATTGTCGAGCTGTTTTGCGGCCGCTGCAACGGTATAACCGCATTGCAGGAGTTGGGATTTACCTCTCTGGAAGGAGTGGATATGAGCCTGTCTCTTCTGCAGGAGTATTCTGGCAACGCACGGCTTTATGCCGGTGATTGTCGGGAACTTAAATTTGAAATCAACAGTAGGGATTATGTTATTGTCCAAGGAGGACTACATCACCTTCCTGTATTGTCGGATGATCTTGATAGAGTTTTTTTTGAAGTAAAGCGTATTTTAAGACCTGGTGGGTGTTTTATCTTTGTTGAACCTTGGGATACACTATTTTTGAGAGTTGTTCATCTATCTTGTTCATTATCTTTTCTCACTTCAAGGTGGAGGAGACTAAAGGCCTTACATGATATGATCGAAGGGGAAAGAGTAACTTATTATAATTGGCTTAACAATAAATCAATTATTGAGACGGTACTCAAAAAATACTTTGATAAAGAACAATTAATTATTAGGTTTGGAAAGGTATGTTTCGTTGGATATACAAAAAAATAAAAAGTCATTGGAAGAATCGAAGTTTGCGATTCTGTGTAGTGTTTTTTAGTACAGTATGTTCTATATTTGCGATTATAGTCATATATGTTTTTATTCTTGATCCTTGGCAGCTTTTTCACCAAACATGGTTTAGAGAATCAATATTTATAAAAAATGGAAGATTTCAAAATGCCGGTATTATAAATAACTATGAATTTGATTCAGTAATTATTGGATATAGTATGGCAGAAAATTTTTCTGCGCAGGAAGCATCTATGTTACTTGGTGGTAAATTTGTTAACCTTTCCTTTCCAATTGCTCTTCTTAGTGAACGTAATATTATTCTAAAACGGCTTTTACAAAAAAAAGATAATAGCAAGGTCATTATTTCGCTGGAACATTTGCCCACAGTTTCTGTGGGTACATATAATATCGATATTTCACCTGATAAATATGATTTTTTATATAATTGGAATCCTTTTGATGATTTAAGGATATATTTTGATGTAAACCTTTTCAATTGTTGGAATTATCGAGAAAAATGTCAAAAGGAAATTCCTGGTGAGCGAAGAAACTCTTTGCAGGAATTATCTTCTTGGTATCATTATTACGAACATATTTTTGGCGGAACTCAGGCTTGGTGCAATATGAGTAAGTCAAGCACGGTTTATAAAACACTGCTTCAATCAATAGTCAACTATCAGGAGCAAATCAATAATGGGGCTGCGGCCTCTTGGAGTAAAGAATTTAAGGAGAAATGTATAGAGAACAGTAATAGCACATTTGATACTTACATCCTTACTTTAATAAAAAAAAACCCGGATGTAGAATTCTTATTGTTTATTCCTCCTTATTCACGGCTTTGGTCTGGGCAGCACGAACAATCTAATAGTGGTTATTATCAGACCTACTTATCATTTATATCACATATAGTTAAGGTAACTAATCACCATTCAAATGTTTTGTTTTTTGGCTTTGACAATATGGATTTTACAGCAGATGTAGCTAATTATATGGATACAACTCATTATCACGAAGATATCAATTCAAGAATGCTTAAACTCATGTCTGAGCAATCCAATATTTTGACAGCGGAAAACGTGGATGATTATCTTGGTGAGATTCAAGAGCTGGCACATCGTTATGATTTGCAAAGCATTGCGAACAAATTTAAAACATGTCTTGACATGATATGATAATAATGCGCAATTTAACAATACCTGTGCCAATTTTTATTTTGCTACTCTTTCCGGTAACCACATACAGCATATCGTATGTATGGATAATAACACAAGACAATATATAGTATTCCATTGCTTGTGAAAATAGTTTTTACATTTTGGCGAAGGTATTTATTTAAGTAATGCTATTTAATTCTCCCTGTTATATTTTCTTATTTTTTCCATGTGTCGTTATTGTATATTTTTTTCTCATCAGGTGGCGGTATGTGCCTGTTGCCACGGTGTGGTTAGTGCTGGCTTCGTTATTTTTTTATTGATATTGGAATAGTGCTTATCTATTCATCTTGGTGGCATCGATCATGGTCAATTATGGGTTTGGTGTCATGCTCCACCAGAGCGAAAAAAAAATTTCTATTTTAAAGCGTCATCACATTCGCCATAAAACAATACTGATCCTGGGTATCCTTTTTAATATAGGTCTGCTTGGTTATTTTAAATACGCTGATTTTTTCTTAGTAAATGTCAATGGACTACTCGATACATCACTGCCCCTGCCGGGGCTTGCCCTGCCCTTAGCCATCAGCTTTTTTACCTTTCAACAGATCGCCTACCTGGTGGATTGTAGCAAAAAAGATGCCAATGAATATGATTTTCTCAATTATTGCCTCTTTGTCTCATTTTTTCCTCAGTTGATCGCTGGGCCAATCGTCCATCATCAGGAAATGATGCCCCAGTTTGCTCGTTTACGCAATAAGATTGTCTCCTATCCTAACATTGCGCTGGGTATCTTTTTTTTTCCATAGGATTATTTAAAAAAGTATGGATCGCAGATCAGTTCTCCGTTTGGGCCTCCACAGGGTTTGATAACGCAGCGACCCTGACTTTTTTCGATGCCTGGGGGGCAAGCCTCAGTTATACCTTTCAGTTATATTTTGATTTTTCCGGTTATACTGACATGGCAATAGGCTCTGCTCTGTTTTTCAATATTGTGCTGCCGGTCAACTTCAACTCTCCCTATCAGGCAACAAATATCCAGGAGTTCTGGCGTAGGTGGCATATGACGCTTTCACGATTTTTAAAAGACTATATATATATTCCTTTAGGTGGAAATCGTAAAGGAGAATCAAGAACCTATATCAATCTTTTTGCCACTTTTCTACTTGGAGGTATCTGG
>DAOVTM010000469.1 GCA_030633145.1 Desulfobulbaceae bacterium | reverse complement strand
CTCTGCCTGGTTATCTTCTGAAATTCCTTGTCGAGAAATTCAGGTTTGCGTGACCAGTCAATTGCTTTGTGGATTTCCGGGAAGAACAGAGCCATGCACTGTTCAAAATAGATCTCTATAGCATCTTTCCAGGGGCTGTCGTAATCCATGGTGCTTTCAGCTCGTTTTAGCTCTATATTTTAATGAAATACCAGCCTCATTTCTCACACATCCAACTCAGCAACCTCCAGGGCATGATTGTACTGGTTCCCAAGCACAGACTTCGATCTGGAGCTTGGGAAATACTCGACCATCACTCTGCCGAACAAGTACTTTCTGGACAATACAAATCCCGTTCAAGTGCAGGAAACTGAATTCCAATATGTGGTGCAGGCAAGGGGTTTTCCCTCTGAGCGGTTTCAGCCGCAAATATCGGATCAACCAGGGAATCAATATATTTAGCGATTGTCCCTGGAATAATTCTATAATAACAGGTTGTGCAGACATTGGCAGGGATACCTATAACCTCAGCCTCAAGTTCACAATTCTCCCTTTTATATAACAGGTTTATCAGTCTGGGCTGCATCTCTCCATGACACTCAGGGCAGCTTCTTTTTTTTAACGAAATCATAATATTACCAGAGGTTGTTATTGTTTTCGTATCTGGAATTTTATCCAATATCTATTGTCAGGAATGTACGCTGTAACGATTACCGGCTCTTCTGGAAAAGAATAATCAACCACTATATGGATCGGCAGTTTATCCTCTTCCAATTCAGCATACATAAGAATCCTCTCACGTTCCGGGTACTCTTCAATCACCTTACCTTGCACCGCCACCTGTTCCAGCTTTAACACTGTCTCGGGGGCAATCCCATCTTTCCTGGCTTCAACAATGGCATGATCACTGACTGCGTATTCCCCTTTGCGAAATTGGCTTCTGAGATATTCAAGGTCTTGCGTATCACACATCCAACTCAGCAACCTCCAGGGCATGATTCTGGATAAACTCCCGTCGCGGCTCAACCTTGTCCCCCATCAGGGTAACAAAGAGATCATCAGCAGCCTCGGCATCCTCAATCTTGACCTGTAACAGGGTTCGATTATCCGGGTTCATGGTTGTATCCCAGAGCTGCTCCGGGTTCATCTCACCCAGCCCTTTGTAGCGCTGTAAATGACTCCCTTTAAAGGTCTCATCACGTACCTGGGTGATCATCTGGTGCCAGTTATCGGCCGGAATCTCCTTGTCCTGACCATTGGCCTGGGTCTTGATAATAGTGAAGCTGTCGTTCAGGTACTTCTTGACCTGGGGATAAAGCTCCAGGGCATGGCGGTACTCCGGAATCAGGGGAATGTTTGGACCCATCGTGGTGCGGGTATGAGCCTGACCACGAAAGGCCACATCCACCTCATAACAACTTGGTCGCCAGCGGCAGCTACGGATATCTCCGGTAACCGGATCAAGGGATTCCATATTATTTATCAGTTGCTCTACATAGCCCTCTTCCTGGAACTGGTCTGCGGAGCGGACATCGTTTTCCAGGAGAAAAACAGCCAGCTTCTCCTGGATATTCATCCGCTCCAGATAGTTGATGACCCGTTCAAAAAAGGTGAGCTTCCTGAGCAGCTGAACCATGTCCGAGCCGCTGATCTCATCACTGCCGCCGGGCTGCACCCGAATAAACAGAGATGCCTGATCGTAGAGATAGTCGTTAAGGGCATCGTCATCAATAAAGTACTGCTCCTTCTTGCCCCGTCCCAGCCGGTAGAGCGGCGGTTGCCCGATATAGACATAGCCCTGTTCCACCAGGGGCAGCATCTGCCGGTAGAAAAAGGTCAGCAGCAGGGTACGGATGTGAGCACCGTCAACATCAGCATCAGTCATAATGATGATCTTATGATAGCGCAGCTTACTGGGATCAAAATCTTCCCGGCCAATGCCGGTACCCAGGGAGGCGATCAACTGCTTGATCTCCTCAGAGCCGAGGATCTTATCAAAGCGAGCCTTTTCCACGTTCATGATCTTACCGCGCAGGGGCAGGATGGCCTGAACAGCACGATCCCGGCCCTGTTTGGCCGAGCCACCCGCCGAGTCGCCCTCCACGATGAATATCTCCCGCTCCTCGGGATTCTTGGACTGACATTCGGCCAGCTTACCGGCCATCATTACCGAAAGGCCGCCTTTTTTCCTTGAAAGATCCCTGGCCCGCTTGGCTGCATCCCTGGCTCGAGCCGCCTCCACCGCCTTACTCAAAATCTGCTTGGCAACCTGGGGATTCTGTTCCAGATAGCTGGACAACTTTTCCGTGCAGATGGAGGAGACAATGGACTTGACCTCGGAGTTGCCGAGCTTGGTCTTGGTCTGACCCTCAAACTGCGGATTTGGAACCCGCACCGAGATAATCGCTGTCAGCCCCTCCCGCACGTCATCACCGCCCATCTTTTCCCGCAATTTTTTCGGTATTGAGTCGTCAGTGGAGTATTTATTGATACACTTGGTGAGTGCTACCCGGAATCCGGCCACATGGGAACCACCCTCCCTGGTGTTGATATTATTAACAAAGGAGGAGACCCGCTCCGAATAGCCGTCAAAATACTGCAGGGCAATCTCCACCTGCACCATATCTTTTTCCCCTTCGATAAAGATGGGCTGGGGATGGACAACGGTT
>DAOVTM010000030.1 GCA_030633145.1 Desulfobulbaceae bacterium | reverse complement strand
ATTGTCTCAGAAGGTGCAGAAGTCCTGCTTACCGCAGACCAGGTTGGTGATGAGCCGGTAATGCTGGCTGCGTCCCTGCCTGGAGTCTTTGTCCTGACCGGTGTGGTACGC
The DNA here is from genome assembly GCA_030633145.1 of Desulfobulbaceae bacterium. GTDB lineage: Bacteria > Desulfobacterota > Desulfobulbia > Desulfobulbales > Desulfobulbaceae > DAOVTM01. The sequence goes on along the minus strand of DAOVTM010000030.1, from coordinate 15,985 downwards.
AAGCTGCCCGCTGCCCGGGCTGTAGAGATGGGGGCAGATGTCCTGATCCTTGATGACGGTTTCCAGCATCTGGCTATCAATCGCACCATAGACCTGGTACTCTTTAACGCCACCACCCTGGCGGGAAACTCCAGGGTATTTCCCGGCGGTGACCTGCGGGAACCGGTACAGGGTCTGAAGCGTGCCAATGCCTTTATCATGACCGGAGTAAATGACCGCAACAGGGAGCGGACAGAGCGGTTTACCCGGCTCCTGCAAGACAAATTCCCGCATAAGCCCCTATTTTCCTGTGCGTACAAGGTATCAGGTGTTGTTGGGACAACCGATCATAAAAACCAGGGACAACTCAGCCTGGACACTCTCACCCGTGAAAAATGCTTTGCCTTTTGCGGTATTGCCCATCCCGAACGTTTCCAGCAGACCCTTGAAGAGCTATCCATTGTACCTGTAAGCTTTAAAGCCCTTCCCGATCATCATGGCTATGGGGAAAAAATCATGCGGCAGATCTGTCGTGAAGCCGAACAGGCTGATGCCTCCTGTCTCCTCTGCACGGAAAAGGATCTGATAAAATTATCCGGTTTTGCACATGAGATCCCCCTCTATGCTATTATTATGGAGGTTCAAGCAGCCCCGGAATTTGATCAGATGATTTTGTCCCGTCTGCAAGAGAGCTGAATAGAGGTGTTCAGGTGTCCGATTCCCGGCCATCCTGTGTCAAAAAGTCAACATTTTCTCCTGACAAAGATTTTTGTGTGTTTTTTGACACAGTTGCCAATATAGCACCCTGCAAGCATTCAGGATTGCCGCAACATCTTATCTCACTAATATTAGTTAAATTAATTGTACTATTAAGCTGAATTCAAAAATTTGAACCGTTACAGGATCATTTTTTGCATTATAAAAAGGCAAGAGATAAAGAGGAACAAGATTCAAGATTAACTCGTTGGAAACAGGGTGCAAAAAATGGCTACAGTTATCGAATCGCATCAATACACCTTAAAACGTTCAGTCAGTTGTCGCGGTATTGGTCTCCATACCGGTAAAAACGTCAACCTGACCATCAGGCCTGCATCGGAAAACAGCGGAATTTGTTTTTACCGCAGCGACCTCTCCTCCAGACCCTCTGTTCCTGCACGGGTCGAACAGATTGTCGATACCACCTTAGCCACCACCATCGGCATGGGTGACACCCGGATTTCCACCACCGAACACCTTATGGCAGCTCTGCGCAGTGCCGGAATTGATAACGCTGACATTGACATCGACTGTCACGAAGTACCCATCATGGACGGCAGTGCCGGTCCCTTTGTCCGTCTCCTCAAGCGCGGTGGCCGCAGAAAACAGTCCGCCTATCGTAAAATGATGCGGATCACCAAGCCAATTTCATTCAGGATGGGAGAAAAATCCATTCGCATTGAACCCTATAATGGTTTCAAAATTACCGCCCGTATCCACTTTGATGATGAACTGATCCAGGAACAGAGCTGCAGCGTCGAGATTACCCGAGAACGATTTGAGCGAGAAATCGCCCGTGCCAGAACCTTTGGCTATGTTGAACAGGTGGAAGAGCTGTGGAGAAACGGTCTGGCTCTTGGCGGCACATTGAAAAATGTTATCGCCATCCACTGGGATCGTCGTTCCATACTCAATGAAGAGGGTCTGCGTTTTAATGATGAGTTTATCCGCCACAAAATCCTGGATACAGTTGGCGACCTGGCTCTGCTTGGCTGCCCGCTCTTGGGACATGTTGTAGCGGATCGCAGTGGACACGCCCTGCACCACGGCCTCATGCAGGCAATCGTTGATAGCCCTGACTGCTGGGAATACGTCAGCTTTAAACCTGCCGATAAGACCATTAATTACCTTCACCTTACTACAGAGAAAAACAGCGAACATAAGACTATACCGTTCAACCTGATCGGTGCCGCCCAGTCCTTTGCTACCCTGACACCCTGCGCTGCCTGATCATATCACTTGAACATTCAACCCGCTGGTTTTTTACCAGCGGGTTTTTTTTTGCTTTTTTTTGTGAATAATTATATATTTCTTCATTCCACATTTTCATTCACTCAAGATTAAACTTATAAAGAGGTCATATATGACGAAAATACAATCAATAGGCTTAATCGGCGGCGGACAGATGGGCGAGGCCCTGGTTCGGGGAATGCTGGCCGCAGGTCTGGTAACAGCGGAGCAGGTAACCATCGCAGAACCGGTTACCGGGCAGCGTGACTATCTGAAAAACACCTATAACGTCCATGTTACGGACAGCCCGGCAACCCTGGCAGCTAACAGCGAGGTCATCATTGCGGCAGTCAAACCGCAGATCATGGAGCCAGTTCTGACCGGGTACAAGGATCATCTCAATGCGGAACATCTTATTATCTCCATTGCAGCGGGGGTCACCATTGCCAGTATTGAAGAGCTGATCGGTGCATCAACACGCATTATCCGGGTAATGCCCAACACACCAGCCCTGGTTCTTGCCGGTGCCTCAGCCTTGAGTGGCAATAAACAGGCCAGCAAAGAGGATATGGCAAAGGGGTTGGAGATCTTTTCCGCAGTGGGCAGCTGCGTTGAAGTGCCGGAAAACCAGTTAGACGCAGTAACCGGCCTGAGCGGCTCCGGGCCAGGCTATGTGTTTACCTTTTTGGAGTCCATGATAGATGGCGGGGTGCTGGCTGGGTTGCCCCGTCCGGTTGCGGAAAAACTGGCTCTGCAGACCCTGTACGGTTCTGCAAAACTTGCCATGGAAAGCGGTGAATCTGCGGCAGACCTCAAGGGAAGGGTTACCTCGCCTGCCGGAACCACCATCAGCGGTCTGCAGGTACTGGAAAACAACGGCCTGCGGGGTACGGTAATGTCAGCAATCGCTGCCGCTGCTGATCGTTCAAAAGAACTGGGCAGACAGTAATACCATGCGCATTCGCTACGCAGGAATCATCACCCGGAAAGACTCCCCGGAGGTTCACCGGGTCGGAGAAGAGCTGGCAGCCTGGTATGAAAAACGATCCATCAAGGCGGAGCTGGATCTGATTGACCCAGACATGGATATGCTCACCATCCTGGGGGGTGATGGAACCCTGTTGCATGTTGCAGATCATGCCTCCCATCTCGGGATTCCAGTGGTAGGGATCAACCTGGGCGACCTTGGCTTCCTCACCGAAGTGGCCGCAGAAGAGATGTACCCGGTCATTGAGACCATTCTCGCAGGCAAGGTATATATTGAAGAGCGGATGATGCTCAAGGCAAAGCTGCTGGATGAAAACGGTAAGCCGAGCGGCAAGACCTCCTTTGCCCTCAACGAAGTGGTGATTGCCAAGGGAACCACCCAACCCATGATGCGCCTTGGCTGCTGGGCCGACCAGGAATACATCACCACCTATAAGGCGGACGGGCTGATCCTTTCCACTCCCACCGGTTCCACCGCCTATAACCTCTCTGCCGGAGGACCCATTGCCCATGCTGAACTGCGCACCATCCTGGTGACCCCGATCTGCCCGTTTATGCTGGAATCCAGACCGGTGCTGCTCTCGCCCAGAACCAGGGTTACCACCCGCCTTGCTCCACCGTCAACGGACGTGCGAATCATGGTTGATGGCCGCCAATGCTGGACCATGCAGGCCAATGATTTCCTGGTGGTGAAAACCGCTGCCAAGCCGCTGCGCTTGATCAGCTCACCCCATAAGGGATATTTCACTATTTTGCGCAATAAACTGAACTGGGGTGGACGGGAGTCAGGGTATCCCCTGCCGGATGCTGTTTCCCGTCTATGACTTTTTCTTACGCTTCAACTTGTATTTTTTCATCTTGTACTGGAGCAGGCTCTTGGTAATACCCAATTTTTCTGCGGCCCGAGCCTGGATATTTTTACACTCCTCCAGAGCCTGACGCACCAACTTTTCTTCAATGCCGTTCAATACCTGTGACAGACTCAAGCCCTCGGGAATAAACTGACTCAGCTCCAGGCCGGAACTCCACTCTTGGGGAGCTGGCAGGATGCTGGAATCGGGCTGTACGTCCTCGCCCTCAATGCGATTGTCGTTACAGAGAATTGCGGCCCGCTCAATGGTGTTTTCCAGTTCTCTGATATTGCCCTCCCAGGGCAGGGTCACCAGCAGGCGCAGGGCCTCCGACGATATTTCAAACGCATCGCGATCCAGCCTTTTGCTGTTTTTCTCCAGAAAATGATTAACCAGAGCCGGAATATCGTGTACCCGCTCCCGCAGGGGGGGCATGTGAATATGGATGACATTGAGACGATAGTAGAGGTCATCCCGGAAATGGGTCTTATCCACCTCATCCTTGAGATCCTTATTGGTGGCTGCCAGGATACGGACATCAATCTTAAAGCTGGTGTTTCCGCCCACCCGCTCAAAGGTGCGCTCCTGCAAAACACGCAACAGCTTGGCCTGTAATCCGGCTGGCATATCTCCGATCTCGTCAAGAAAGAGGGTGCCGGTATCTGCCAGTTCAAAACGCCCCTTACGCATAGTCACGGCATCGGTAAAAGAACCTTTTTCATGACCAAAAAGCTCACTTTCCAAAAGGTGTTCAGACAGAGCTGCGCAGTTCACTGAAATAAAAGGGGCATCCTTGCGGTCACTGAGAGTATGGATGGCCCGGGCAACCAGCTCCTTGCCGGTACCGGACTCTCCGGTGATCAAGACCGAAGATGGAGTAGGTGCCACCTTTTCAATGAGCCGATACACTGCCAGCATGTTGGGATTCTTGCCGATCATGCCACCAAAACCGGACTTGGGGGTTGCCTCGCTGCGCAGTCGACGGATCTCACGCACCAGGCCGTAATGCTCCACCGCCTTTTTCGCCGAGGCCAGCAACTGCTCATTGGAAAACGGCTTGGCAAGATAGGTGAATGCCCCCAGGTGCATGGCCCGCACTGCCTGTTCCACCTCGGCATAGGCGGTAATCATGATCACCGGCAGATGGCTGTCATACTCCTTGAGTTTGGCAAGCAGTTCAATCCCGTTCATACCCGGCATTTTCATATCTGTAATCACCAGGTCAATGTCTGTTTCACATGCGACCTTGAGTCCGGTAATACCGCTGTCTGCGGTAAAGACCTCGTACTCTTCATCACGAAGCAGCTCAGAGAGGACTATGAGATAATTCGGTTCGTCGTCAACAACCAGTATGCTTTTCATAATAATTGAGAATTAAAAATGAATAATTGAGAATGGACAACTGCTTCTGCTTAATTTGCGGATTATATCAGTTGCGGCTTACGCCTGACATCCGCTATTCGGTCGGCTAAATCTGCCATTATGGTTTCCGGTGGACAGATGCTGCCCCCACATCCGGCCAGTTTCCCCTTGCGGTTTGTGCCGTGATAATCACTGCCGCCTGTTGCCAGGAGATCATACTGCGCAGCCAGTTCCCGTAATCGTTTTTTTCCCTTTCTGCTGTGGCTGGGGTACTCGATCTCCAATCCATCCAGGTTGCGTTCCTTCAGCTCCCGGATGATCTGGGGCTGTGTCTTCATGGAAGGATCCATACCGCAGGGATGTGCCAGCACCGCCACTCCCCCGGCCTGATGGATAATATCTATGGTTTCAGCACCACTATAGACAAAACGACTGCACCAGGCAGCCTTATTCTTACCAAGGTAATGAGTAAACGCCTGATTCATAGTGGTAACATAGCCCTTTTCCAGGAGCAGCCTGGCAATATGAGGTCTGCCGGTCTGGCCGCATTGGGAGAGATGAGCCACCTCTTCTGGGCTGATGTTTATCCCCATGCCGATTAACTTTTCCAGGATTTTGCTGTTGCGCTCTGTGCGCCCCTGTTGCAGCTTGATCAGCCAGTCTGCCAGAGGTTTATTTTCCGTATCAATGCCATAACCCAGGATATGGAGAGAATGACCATGGTGAAGGCTGCTCACCTCGATTCCGCTGATAGTCTTCATTCCCCTGTCACGACCGGAGCGGGTAAACTCCCGCACCCCGTCCATGGTATCATGGTCGGTCAGAGCCATCGCTTGCAGGCCGCAGGCTGTACCCATCTGGATCAACTCGTCAGGGGTTGCAGTCCCGTCAGAATAGATCGAGTGGGTATGGAGGTCAACGCAGTTCACAGTTTATCCGAAAATTGTCCATTTTAACTGGTCGCAATGGACGCAGTAATCCTTTGTTGTGATGGTCGTGCCATCATGGAAGTTTATATAATTTTTCATCATGAAGGGGAGGTCTGGCAACGGTGCGCATTTTTTTCTTCATCCCCTCTATGGAAAAGGCATCTTCTGAGTCCATCAAACCCTCCATCTCCTTTTCCAGCTGATCAGGATCCTCTCCAGACTCCAGCCGGGACAGAGCCTCTTCCATCTGCTCTCCCATGGAGATACCGGTCTTGTCGGTAAACTTGCGCATAAGGTTAGCCATCTGACGGGGATCATCCTCATTCATCCCCTCGGCATCGCGCATGAGTCCCTCAAAGGCCTGCTCCATTTTCGTCTCATCCAGCCCAGCCATGGGATCGTTGTCATCCTCTTTGGCCTTGCCAATGGTGGCAAAAATAGACACCTGTTTGTTCAGTTCTTTCCTCTCGCATTTCGGGCAATCTGGTCGAGCATCGGCATTGATTCTGCTGGAAAAGAAATTGAAGATGGTATTACAGTCTGGACAGTAGAATTCGTAAATAGGCATTTTTCAATTATTTTATAGTGGGGATTCTAAAAGCTTTAACAGTAACCATTGTACTTACAGTGTCTTAACAATTTCTCAATACTGCGTCAACATCTTCCACCCGTACCTGATCCGTTACCTTGACCCTGCCGATCGCTTCAGGAAGGACATAAAAGACCTGACCGGCAACGGTTTTTTTATCCGCCAGCAGATATTTCTTCAAGACATCCAGATCATATTCCGGGATTGTGACTGGCAGGTTATACTGTTCAATGAGAGAACGAATAGCATCTGCATCTTCCCGGCTGAGGCAGCCGGTTTTGACTGCAAGTTCTGCGGCAGCGCACATGCCGATGGCAACCGCCTTACCGTGAATGATGGAAAAATCCGATGCTGCCTCCACTGCATGCCCGATAGTATGACCAAAATTCAGGATGCGACGGATTCCTCCCTCCCGTTCATCCTGTTCCACCACCTCTGCCTTGATTTCACAACAACGAGCAATAAGCGAAATAATGGTTTCAAGGTGCAGGTCTAAAACCGGATCACGATTGTCTTTAAGCCAGGAAAAAAAGTCAGCATCGTAAATAACACCATACTTGATTACCTCTGCCAGGCCGCCCTGTAATTCTTCTACAGGCAGGGTCTGCAAGACATCAATATCAATATAGACCGCCTTGGGCTGGTAAAAGGTTCCCACCAGGTTTTTCCCCTCAGGGATATCAACTCCGGTTTTACCACCAACCGAACTGTCCACCTGGGCAAGGAGACTGGTCGGAACCTGGACAAAGGGAATCCCGCGCATGTATATTGAGGCGAGAAAACCTGTTATATCACCGGTTACGCCGCCGCCCAAGGCGATAAGTCCGTCTCTGCGGTCAAAACCCCGCCTGGCAAGTTCACTGGAAAGATCGGCTATGGTTTGCATATTTTTTGCCGCTTCCCCTGCCGGAAAGGTGATCAGTTCTGCGGAAATGGAAACATCGGCAAGAGATTGGAGCAGCCTTTCTCCATACAGCACCGCCACCCGCTCGTCACTGATAATTGCAAACCGGTTACAGATTTTTCTTTCCCGCAGATCCGCACCAATACGGGAAAGCAGTCCAGGAGATATACGGATCAGATAGCTGCGCTCTCCCAGCCCGACCGTTACCAGTGTTTCAGTCATGCCTCATTTCCTCTGTTGTCAATTGGTTTGATACGCAAAATCTCTTCAACTTCATTCTCTGTCAAAAGAAACATTTCGGCAATTGCCCTAACCTTTAACCCGGCCTTATGAGCCTGATGAACCATGCGTATCCGCTCTTTTTCTACACCCTTCTTTTCGCCCTTCTTTTCGCCCTTCTTTTCGCCCCTCTCCATCCCTCTTTTTTCGCCTTTTTCCTCAGCAGAAGCGATTTTACTTTCAATATCAATAAGGGCTTTCATTCTGACTTCGTATATTTTACGCTCCTCTTCATTAAACATCCTATCCACTGCCCTGATAGCTTTCATAATCTCATGGTCAGCGGCAAGTACATCAGGAATGGCACCGTCTTTTAAAGAATGGGCTTTAGTTAAAAAAGTAATCCAGCGATCAAGGGGAGCGGCAATATCCTTATATTCCTTCTTAAACTTTCGTAGTTCAATATAATGCAGTTCAAAGATATCGTGTAAATTATCTTCCTTTCCAGTGGTAACATTGACAATTTTATAGAGATTATGAAATTCCGTCTCAGACTGAACAAAATTAAAATCAAGGATGTTTATACTTATTGTCTTTGCCAGCGTCTTATACATCTCACCTTCACTGATCTGTTCTGTAACCAGCTTTGCCCAGTAATAGATGGCTCGTTTATCAAAATTCAGGTCTTCACCAATCTGCATTTCAATATTATACCATTGCCCCCTTTGATCAAGAGCTTTAATGTCAAGGATTGACATCTTACCAGCCTTGTAGTCAGCAATATTGTAAGGATTTTTCAGGGTGACATCCGTCACCCGGTCAGATTCAGATACAATGGAATTAATCAGGGATATGAGTAAATCCTTATTCTCTTCACTGCCGAAAAGTTTCTTAAATGCAAAATCGACTCTGGGATTAATATAGCACATTTTGTCCTCCTGAGTTTAATCTTTCAGAAACGCTTATGGGTAATTTTTTTTGACATTTTAATGAAAAAAAAAGGATCAGCACACAAGCTGATCCTTTTTTCAATACTCAATGGTATCCCTGTGCAACTATATTAACAACCAAATGCCTTCTGCATATTGGGTACGGTCTGTTTTTTACGGCTCATCATGCCGGGAATCCACATGGAGTTGCCGTCCAGCTTGGAGTCAAATGCACCTTCAACAAGCGCAGCATCGTCAGAAAGAACAACCAGCTGAGTTCCTTCTTTCATTACATCGGTGAGCATCAGAAGGATGGTGTGGTGTCCGCCTTCAGCTTTCTGCTCTTCCATGGCCTTGTACAGGTCGTCGCGGATGGCAGCTACCTGATCCAGGCTGCCAAGCTCAAGCTGTCCACAGCCGACCTTGTTGCCATTCATGTCAAAATCTTTATAGTCACGGTTGAGCAAGTCACGGGCAGGAACGCCATCAACAGAGGACTTGGCTGCAAGCATAGCCATGAACAGCTCATCGGTATCAGTAACACCGGCAATCTCTTTCAGCTCGGCAACCGCTTTTTTGTCCTCATCAGTACAGGTGGGGGACTTGAAATTTACGGTGTCGCTGAGAATGGCGGCCAGCAACAGACCGGCAACCTTGGTTTCAACAGCAACGCCCTGTATATCATAAAGCTGTTTCAGTACGGTGCCGGTACAGCCAACAGGCTTAACACAGCAGAAAATCGGGTTGTTGGTGGTCACGTCGCCGATCTTATGATGGTCAACAATGGCAACAACAGAGTCTGCGCTCAGGTTGTCAGGAGCCTGGTTCAGGTCACTGTGATCAACCAGGGCAATGGTCTTGCCAGTAGCATCGGTCATGATCTCAGGAGCATCTACTCCAAAACGATCCAGTACAGTAATGGTCTCAGGGTTCATCTCGCCCTGCATAACCGGAACAGCCTCTTCTCCACCAGCCTTTAACAGTTCCGCATAGCCAATTGCAGCGGTTACTGAATCGGTATCGGGATTTTTGTGACCAGAAACATATACAGTCATTGTTCTTTCCTCCAGAAAAAAAATTAAAAAAGTTAAAAAAATTAAAAAAGAAAAACTAACTATTTGTAAACATTTTTGCAAGCGTTTTTGCAAGCTATATTACGTCCCTCAGCTCAACTATTGGGGAACCTGGCTTTTGCAACACTCAAAAGTGTAAAACTTAACGCTTTCAACTCAGAGCGTCAAGGGAAAACGAAGCTTGTTGCTTGCAGGATGGAATTCACTGTGGTGAAAATATCGGCATCAAAAATAGTAGAATTTGTTTATCATAATGATTTAAAAGATTAAATTTGATCCGAATAGTGATATCACCGCACTTTTCCATTCGCATTACCGCTCCAATCTGTTACATTAAAAATATGGATTGCTTCAAGCAGAATAATTGAATACTTTTTTGACCAAAAAATACTTGCTATGAAAGAACATCATCGAGATCGCAAAGAAAGAAGGCCGGGCAGGAAGGGCTTAAGTATGTGGACTATTGCCGGAGGCGGGCTTGTTGCCGCCATTGTCCTGACAGGCAGCTGGTTTCTGTTCTCACCGGATAATCTGGATTTGAAATTCAAACAGATTATCTCCAAAATCGATACAGTACCGGAAAAGCTGAAACCGGCACAGAAGCCTGAGCCTCTCTTTCCTCAGGATACCCACCCCTTGCCAACAGAAAGCCTGGGACAGGCAGCGGATACGCTGCACGGGGAGGACGCAGCCCCACCCGATGCCGTGGAACAGGAACCTAAGATGTCCGCAAAGGAGGGAAAAAGTCCGGCTGCTGCTGTAGATAATGAGGAGAAGGTGGCGGATCAGGTCAAGGGTACGGGGCAGGTCAAAGAGCAGAACGAAGAACAGAACGAAGAACAAACTGAAACACAGCACCAGTGTAAACGGATGGCAGACAAGCTGCATCCCTTCTTTGACCGCTTGGACAGGGAAGAATATATCAAAGAATTCCAGCTCGACAAGCCTGTACTGGAACATTTTCAGGACTTGACGGAAAAACTGTATGCCAACCCGCCGGTGGTTACCCGTGAATCAGACGATCTCTATACCATCCTCACCAATATGGCTCATTTTTTCCGCATCATCGGCCAGCATAACATCCTCTTGATTAAGGGTATCCTGGATCGTGAAAGTGACGAGATTGAAGATATTGCGTTAAACCTGTACAACCTGACCAGCAATCCCCCCTGTGACGACGAGACACTTGTCCTCAAGGCTCCGCTCGCCCAGGTATATGAGTATGCTGGTTTTTTCCTGAACACCATGGGGGGGCGCTCCTACCTGTTTCGCAGGGAATCACGCTCACGACTGCTGGTCAACTATTATGCGATTCTGATTATTGACCAGACAAATCAACAAAACCTCAATCCTTACGGCTTGGATATCAGTCCGATGATTCCCAAACTGATCCGGGAAATAGAGGCAACCAACCAGTTGATCTACAAAGAGGATTACCTGGACAGGTTGATGGATCTGGAAGAGGCGTATCCGGTCAACAACTGACCAGGTCGAACGACCGACAGCACTGGAACCAGGCAATATCTCCCGCCAACTAAACACCACAGACATAGGTGCAAAGTATAAAATTATATACTTTACATTGCATAATGGCACATAAAGTATTATATTATAGACATATATAATTCTACCGCCTGAAAATCATGCAAAAAAATTTCTACATATTTATGCAGTTGCCGGACGGCAACAGGGCAACTGTCGGCAGATTGCTCTATGAAAAACTTGCGGGCGGTACTATTCAGAGCTATTTCCGTTATGAATCGTCATGGATAACGCAAGCCGATTCTTTTCCCCTTGACCCTGTTAACCTTCCGCTGAAAACGTCTGTTTTTCAACTGAAATCCCGTACCGGTCTATGGGGTGTATTTGAAGACGCTTTACCAGATGCCTGGGGCAGAAGACTGATCCAGGCCAGACACGAAGTCGATGTTTCTCGGGATAATAATATTGCACTGCTCCTTCTTGCGCGATGGGCTGAACCGGGTGCTGCCGGTTTTGCAGATGTCCCTGATTTCCCAAGTCGCCTGGTCATTCCCATGGATCTTACAATGACGGATCAGGCCATAGCTGCCTCAGAGGCATTTGAAAAGAATGCCGGGGTAGTAAACCTGCCGGATTTTTTTATTTCTGGCGGCTCCTCTGCCGGTGGTGCCCGCCCAAAAGTTCTGGCAAAATCTGGTGAGAATCAATATCTGTTAAAATTCCCCAGCACCAACGACCCATCACCGGACATCATGGCTCAGTTAGAGTTTTTCGGCATGAGTTGCGTTCTTTATGCGGGTATGCCGGTTCCTGATTTTTTTCTTGTCCAGGCATCAGGACAACGTATGGCCCTGGCTGTCAAACGATTTGACATCGTACACTCCCAGGGCAGACTCCATTTTCTGAGCTTCCAGTCTTTGACAGGCATAGAGGAACAGCTTGGACTTCCCTACTCAAAGATGGCTAATATTATAAAAAATGTATCCGGCAATCCAGAACCTGACCTCAAGAACCTTTACAAGCAGATGGTTGTCAATGTTATTATCTGTAACTGTGACGATCATTTGAAAAACTTTTCCATGCTCTACTCCCCAACAATGCAACGGTTCTGTCTCAGCCCGGCCTATGATGTCGTACCCAACCTCTGGCAGCGGGAACATATCCTCTCCATTGGCGGCAACTCCGGCCACATCACCTCGGAAGATATCTTCAGGGAAGGAAAACATTTTTCCCTGTCCCCTCAACGATCCCGGCAATTACTTCATGAAGCTGTACAGGGAGTCAACAAGGCGTTTCAAAAGAACAAAAACATGCTCCAAATCCTCTCTTCGACACACCCAATCTGCCGTAAACTCATTGAGAAGATAGAGGAAAATATTGACACATTCACCTGCAAAGAAAAAACAGGTCATTGATGAAGATTACAGAAATAATTAACTCCATGGGATTACAGATGCGCAAAGCCCGGCAGCTGAAAAATGACCGGCAAAAGGATCTGGCCGCCCGTATGGGAGTTTCCAGGCTCACGGTTATGAAGATGGAAAAAGGTGCAGCAGAAGCGCACCGGATTCCTCTGGAAACATGGCTCAAGGCATCCGAGCATCTTGGTTTGCTCGATACCTGGGGAGAGGTGATGAAAACTCAGGCCGATCCCTTTGAAGTATATGATAAAAAGATCAGAAAAGAGGAGAACATCAGAAAAAGCAGGGTAAAAAAATGATAGATTGCCACTGTCATTATCTCGATCTTGCCACAACAGAGGATTTCCTTGACCAGCTACAAGGTTCTCAGCTCAGCAATGGCTGGTGCAACAGCACTGAATCGTCTCAATGGACACGTCTTGGAGAAATTGCCGACAAGTATCCTCTGATTCGCCCCTTTTTCGGCATCCACCCCTGGTTTATCAATGATACAGTCTCACATGACCTGGAGCAACTCAACTCTCTTCTTCAGGATAGCCGCTTTTCCTGTGGAGAAACAGGACTTGATCGGCTAACGTCAACGGATTTTTCTCTCCAGCAGGAGGTGTTTAGCAGACAACTGGAGATCGCATCTTCAACGGATAGTTTTGTTGCCATTCACTGCGTCAGAGCCTGGAGCCCTCTGCTGGAAATCCTGGTTCATTTTTCAGGAAAAATACGCTTCATGATCCACTCATTTCAAGGCTCCCTTGAGGTTATGCAGCAACTGACGAAACAGGGAGCAATGATCTCTTTTTCCCCGCGAGTAATAGGCCATGAGAAGCTGCAACGGGTGCTGCGAGAGACTCCATCTGCCAACCTGATGCTGGAAACCGATTATCCCTATCCGGCATCGCCCGGCGACAACTCCCCGGCAGGCTATCTTGATACCCTGAGCCGGTTATACACTTTTGCGGCTGGCCAACGCGGTGTCTCATTGCAGGAACTAACCACAACCATCAGGAAGAATGGATCGATTTGCACGGGTTGAAAGGCTGATTGGCAGGGATAAGGCACGCTGGCTGCGCAAAAGAAGCGTTACCATCGTCGGCATCGGTGCGGTGGGCGGGTATGCCCTGGAAGGACTGGTTCGTACCGGTGTGGGCAATATCCGGCTGGTGGATTTTGATGCCATCTCTGTTTCCAATATTAACCGTCAGCTCCACGCCCTGGAGTCAACCATAGGAGAACTGAAGGTAGAGGCGGCTGCTCAAAGGGTTGCAGACATCAATCCGCAGTGCCGAGTGGAAACACTGCCCCTGTTTGTTGATCCCGCAACCGTACCGGACATCCTCTCCCCTGCCCCGGATCTGCTCATTGATGCCATTGATTCTATCAGCTCAAAGATTGAATTGCTGGTCACCGCCTATCGGCAGGAGATAGCGGTTGTTTCCTCCATGGGAGCTGCCCTGCGTACGAATCCCTCACTGGTGGCGGTTGCGGATCTGTTCGAGACGAGCAAATGTCCCCTGGCCAAAAGGATGAGAAACAAACTTCGTAAAATAGGGGTGGGTCCGGGTATAACCTGTGTTTACTCAACAGAAACCATTATTGTTCCTCCTCCTGATGCGTATAATGATGACGACGACCATGACGAGACCAACCCGGCAGGCCGAGGCCGCTCCAGACAAATGCTAGGCAGTCTCCCTACCCTGACCGGAATTTTCGGGCTGACAGTAGCCAACGCCGCCATTGATATCCTGCTACGCCAATATAGCTTGGAGCAGGAAGAGTAAGAGTTCCCGTACATGAACGGCGGGTTCTTTCACATCAGGAAATGGATGAGCCTATAATAATTGGTAAGGCGGGGAAACCAGTTGCAATTCTTTCCGCTTTCAAGGAAAACAATTCTCCCGTCAGCTTGGCGGAAGCTGGGAAGGGAAGGTCAAGATTAGCTCCGAGTTTGATGACGTTGAGCTGTATTTTCAATCCGTTTCATCTCTTCCTCGTCCAGACCATGAAACGGATTGTCATCCTCTTGTAATGGTACAAGAATTTCGTATGATTTTCTGACAATCTCCGACGATCTTCCGCAGTTTTTGCCGGGCTTGCTGCCCGTTTAATGTAAAGACCGGGAATCAGGATATCCGTTAACCCTTTTTCAACTCCTGGCGGCAGAGAAAGCACTTCAACTTGTGCCCGGGAAGATACAGCCTCAATCTCGGTGAAGAATTTCTCCAGAGAAGTTCTGGAAACAGAGCCTATAATCAATATGTTAGAACTCCGGTAAACGGTTACTATTTTTTCACTTGTGTAATGATCGCAATCCAGCTCTGGTTGATGGCCGCCAGCAGAGGGAAGCCCATGGCAAAAAAAATAATGATCCCCAGATTGGATCGTACAAATACGCTGAGAGCCTGGCTACCATATATCAACGGCGGCATCCAGCCTGTCATTGTGGTGACGGTTCCTATTGGCTGTGTACCAACGTGTCGTTCCCATAATCGATAGACGAAGAAAATGGTGAACGTGGTCATAATCCACCCTCCAAAGTTGTGCAGAAGTACCCCGAAATAGGAACCGCTATCTTGCCATACCCAGAAGCCGAGGCTGGAGAAAACAGGATCAACAGCCAGAGCCCAGGCCGTTATTGTGACAGCACCAAGAAGGGAAAGCCAGATGATCCGGCCTATGCCGCCCTGCTCACAATCGGGACGACCATTTCCGATGAGATTGGCTATAATATAGCTTGGATACATCATCATGAACCAGATCAAGGGGATGACAATTGGAACGTGACCAAGCTTGTATCCCAGCTTGTCGGAGTAGTGGTAATTTCCGAAAATCAATCCTGTAGCCACGCCCGTATGTTCAAAAAACTCTAAAGCCCGCCGCCACCCCAGCATATAACTTGCATGCAATAGGCTGAACAACAGCATAGTCGGCATTTGTAAACGCCCGGTCACGGACACCATTGACGGATCAGCCAGTGTCCATATAGTAAGTCCAAAATGTGCCACAAGCAGTAACAGTGCGAGTTTTAAAAGAGGGTGGCTCATTATTTACGCAGCTTTCCTGCCATAACTCCACATCATGAAGCCGTTCTTCCTGTTTGGTCTCTTATGAACTTCAAATTGCAACCCCGCGTCTTCAAAAAGAAAGCGGAGCTCACTCCTTGTATAGGCATGGGTCAAAGGACTGACACCGATATGCTCCACCCACTCAAAAAAAGGAGCCATTGGATGTTCCCCGTCAACATCGGCGAGAATCAATAAACCTCCAGGTTTGAGTGCAT
>DAOVTM010000402.1 GCA_030633145.1 Desulfobulbaceae bacterium | reverse complement strand
TTCTCCCGCAAGATCAGCAAACAGAAGCGGTCTGCAACCGGGTAGAAAGCAGTTTTCTTGAGGATGACAGCCAGAACTGGAATGTACAATCAGGCATCTATACAGGGGGTGATACCATGTTGAACGGGCTGCAACAGGCTGGGCTGCCCCTTGCCATCCTCTCTAATAAGCCCCAGGATTTTACCGTGGCCTGTGTAGAGCAGATGTTGTCGAACTGGCAGTTCTCTCCTGTACTTGGCGCCCGTTCCGGAATTGCGAAAAAACCCGATCCTGTCGGTGCAATGGAGATTGCCAAACGGCTGGACATTGCTCCATCTGAAATCCTCTATCTTGGTGACACTGCCACTGATATGGAGACCGCTAACCGGGCAGGCATGTATCCTGTTGGTGCTGCCTGGGGCTTTCGCACCGTTGAAGAGCTGCGTGAAAGCGGGGCCGCAAAGATTATTCACACCCCTGAAGCGTTGTTGGAACTACTGTAAAACCCGCAATAAAGCAAATACCATATAAATGATACCATGAATCCACAGACCATCCAGTTTATAACCTATGCTGCCCCGCCCCTGATCGGCGGGATGATCGGTTATCTCACCAATAGAGTTGCCATCCGAATGTTGTTCAGACCCCTGAAAGCATGGCATGTTTTTGGCATTCGTGTACCCATGACCCCAGGTATCATCCCCTCCAAACGGCATCAACTGGCGGAAAACTTCGGGGAAATGGTGGGCGAACAACTGCTCACGGCCAAGGACATCGGAGCCGCCCTGTCAGAAGAACGATTCCAGGATCATCTCCACCTGCTGGTGGATGATCGACTCAAGGATATCCTGTGCAAGGATCTGGGTCCATTCCTGAGCGTGGTACCTCGTCGTTTCCGTGCGTATGCCAGGATAGGTGTCAGAACCCTGAAATATCAGGTACGGGAAGGGGTTCACTCCTACATCCAATCAGATTCCTTTGCCGATACCGTACGAGATACCGTTCTTGAGCAAATGGAGGTCATGGGCAAGAATGATCTCAACTCCCTGTTGGAGCCGGAAAGCCGGGTCGCCTTTTACAGCTTTATAGATCAGGTAATGGAACAGCTCCTCAATGGCAGCGAGCTGACAGCGTGGCTGTCCGGTTATATTGAGACCTATTTCACTGATGCGGCGGCAGAGGGAAAATCCCCTGCCGACCTCATGCCTGCCGAACTCCAGGATCTGATCTGTACGACCATTAAAAACCAGGCTCCTCTAATCCTGCAGGGGCTGTCCCAAATGCTCTCAGAACCGGATGTCCGGGATCGCATTATCCACGCAATCAAGGGCGCAGTTGACTCCTTTCTTGATACTCTGGGACCCATGGCAGCTATGGCCAAGGGCTTTATCGACATGGACAGCCTGGATGAGACCATCCGCAAATATCTTCAGGACAAGGAGGAAGACCTGGCACGCTGGCTGCAAAAGCCGGAGGTACAGGAACGGGTGGCCCAGGTGCTGGTACAGCAGACCAGACAGTTTCTTGCCACTCCTCTCTCTGAACTGATGGAAAAGATTGAACCGGGTAAGCTTCCTGCCATCTGTCAGCAGGCAGCCGTACAGGTACTGGCGATTCTTCGGGCGGGTGGAGTTCAGCAGACACTTTCTTCCATGATAAAAGAACACCTGGAGACCATGCTCAACCAGGGGCATATCTCCCTTGGTGAGGTTGCAGAGATACTTCTGCCCGGCAAAAACAGGGAAAAAACGCAGCAGGTGCTTATCAATGAACTGCTTGGAATGCTCCAGTCGGAACAGGTCAGCCGCTTGACAGGCAGGATGACCAACTCCATGGTGGATATGATTGCCAAAAAACCGCTGGGCATCCTCAACAACCTCATGCCGGCGGGTGTACGCGACGGTATCACTGATTATATCGTCCTCACCGCCAACCGGATGCTGCTCAAAGAGGTACCAGACCTGGTAAATATACTCAACATCAATGAGATAGTTAAAAACAAGGTGGATACCCTGGATCTGTTGCGTCTCGAACAGCTCATCCTCTCTATCATGGAAGAACAGTTCAAGTATATCAACCTGTTCGGGGCCTTGCTTGGTTTCCTTATCGGTTTTATCAATCTGATTGTAATGCAGTTGTACTAACAACCTGGTTCGATTCTATTTTCAAGACAGGAAGTACTCATTAACTCTGCACGTCAACAGCTTATGACAGATTTTATTTCACAAACTGGTGTTTATTACAGGCAGGAAGATTACGCAGGTTTCTGGAAAAGGTGTATTGCCTGGCTCATTGACCTGACAGTAATCTTGTTATTTGTCGGTCTTTATGGGTATCTTGTATTTTCATTCATTGAGGATTCATCGTTTGCTGTCAAAGTATCCTTTTCCGGTTCACTTTTGTCAGCATACGCCTATCTTGCAATCCTCAAATCTTCCAGATTCAAAACCCTGGGATTCAAAGTTGCGCATATCACAATTGTTGATCTGAAAGGGGAAAAACCCTCCTGGTCAACAATGCTCGTTCGATTCTTGCTGATGACGCTTGGCCCATTTACGCTTCTTTATGACCTTTTATGGCTAACTGGTGAAACTACACGACAGACTCTCCGGGACAAATACATGGGAACGTATGTAATCAAAAACGATTCCACCCCATTAGGCATGGGGAAAATAAGAAGTGTCAGGCTCGATTTCATGGGTTGGCACCTGATTTTCAGAGAGACAATTATACCGGAAAATCAAAAACGCTCCAGGGGTAATCGACATATAGTAAAGATAAAAAAATATAATATTAAAAAAGTATTAGAAAAACTGATTTATATAAACCTGATGGGGACACTCTATCCCTTATATATATTGTTTATCAGTTATCCAGCCTCAACCCTTGATTTTATACGCCCTGGTAATGGCGTTCCCCTGTGGACTTCAACATTATTCTGGCTGTATCTGCTCATCCTGTTTTTCCCTTTATCAGCTATTATACTATCATTATTCAACAGTAAAAAAGACCTCACAGCTTATCGAGCAGTCAACATTATTTTATTTATCGTTATTTTTATATCTATACCCTGTTGGTTGGTTTTTATTTTTGTAACTAGTCATTTGTGATAAACGGGACGGCCCATTAAAAGAATAATCAGCGACTATCTCCGAGATTTACCAACCGCCCCCCCCTCCCCCTCCTCCACCGCCCCCTGATGAACCACCACTGAACCCGGAAGATGAGGACGAAGAGGAAGGTGAAATCGAGGCAGAAGAGAGGGTTGAGGCAAAGCCGCTTCCCAGAGAGGAGATATGACCCATACCTGTAAAATGTCCATGGGAGGTTGAAGAGTACCATCCCGGACGATACTCCTTGTCGCCAGCCTCCTGCAGCACAGAGGTAAACTGTTCCCCCCACTCCAGTTCTACATCCAGGGCCATGGCCCAGGGCAGCATCTTTTCAAACAGTTGCGGGGTTTTTTCCGGCGGGTTGATGAGGTTAAGGTACTCTTTTTCTGCAATGGAGAGGTACAGGCGCAGCCCTTCCAGCTTATCCATAATCGCCCGACCAGACAGGGTTGGAGCCTTGAGCAGCCAGGCAAATAACAGGTTTATCAGCAGGGTCAGGAGGACGATTCCAAGGCCAACGCCCGGGAGCTGCTGATAGAGAAAAAAGGCTCCCACAAGCCATCCCCCGTAAAAGGGAATCCCAAACAGGGTCGTTCCCAGAGCCTCTTTCCAGTCACTGCCCTTCCACCTGCTCACCATCTGCATGACAAGCAGCACCACCCCGACACTCCATCCTGTTAGCCAGAGGCACATAACGCCTGCTACCGGTATATCGTTTGCACTCAAAATAACAGCCCCAAGCACTGGCAGCGAGATGAGTATTCCGGGAATCAGACTTTTCCGGTTCTTCTTAAAGTAAAGATTAAGCAGCTCTTTGCGCAATTGTTTTTTCAT
>DAOVTM010000134.1 GCA_030633145.1 Desulfobulbaceae bacterium | reverse complement strand
TTTTTTCAGGAGGGCAAGCTGAGCTTCCAGAGCTGATGATTTTTGCACGACTTCAGCGAGTGTAGCCTCGCCATCCTGGGCTGTCTGCAAGGTGGCTGTCAGGCTGGATGTTTTCTCTTCCAACTGCTGCTCAGCGGCTGCCTTTTCAGCCTTGACCGTTGCAAGTTCAGTACTCAAGGTTTCTTTCAGGCTGGTAAGCTCACTCAGTTCGTTACTCAGTGCTTCTGTTTGTCCAGCTGCCTCGGCCAGTTTTGTCTCCAATTCAACAACTTGCTGCGCAACCGCTGCCTTTTCAGCCTTGACCGTTTCCAGTTCTGCACTCAGTGACTCATGCCGGGTCGTCAGCTCGTTGAGTTCGTTACTCTGTTGTTCTGTCTGACTGGTTGCCTCGGCAAGTTTAGTTTTCAACTCTTCAAGCTCGGTCTGGACAACGGTCAGTCTCTGTGACAGGCTCTGTTCCTTTTCCTGTCCGGCAGCAAAGGCCGCCTGTATATCCGCAACCTCACTGTTCACCCCTGCAAGCTCTACCTCAATACTGGTAATCTTGTCATTGGCCTCGCTGAGCGCGCTCGTAAGTTTTTGGGTCTCATTATCCCTGACCACAGACGATTCAGTGAGGCTTGCCACCTGCCGAACAAGTTCCTGAACCTTGACGTTTGTCTCTTCCAGTTCCTGGCGGACAGCGGTCAACTGTTCCAGCAGTTCTACGCTGCCAGCCTGCTGTTCTTCAAGGGTGGCGTTGGCCTCAGACAGTGATACTGCCTGTTCCTGAAAGGTGGCAAGTTCGGCTGCCAACTGGTCAATTTCC
The DNA here is from genome assembly GCA_030633145.1 of Desulfobulbaceae bacterium. Classification (GTDB taxonomy): domain Bacteria; phylum Desulfobacterota; class Desulfobulbia; order Desulfobulbales; family Desulfobulbaceae; genus DAOVTM01. Next base: position 8,663 of record DAOVTM010000134.1, on the reverse strand, counting down.
GCCTGTTTTTCTTCAAGCAGACTGGTCAGGGTGAGGCTCTGCTGTTCCGATGGTGCCAGTAAGCGTTTTTGTTCCTTGCCATAGTGGAGCATGGCATCGGCCTTGAGTTCCGCCTTCTTCAGATCTTTTTTCAGGAGAGCAAGCTGAGCGGTTGCCTCGGTTAGCAGCGACTGCTGACCCTCGATTTTGCTCTGCTGGGCATCAAACTGAGCCTGGGTCTGATCAAAGCGATCAGAAAAGACTCTGGCATTATCCTCTGCCGCTGCCTGAACGATTCTGGCCTCTTCCAGTGCTGGCTGCAGGGCGTTGATGGTGTTGACCGCTTTCTCAAATTGTCCCTGCAGGTTTTCAATGGCAGCATCTTTACCTGCAAGAGCCGCCATGCTGTTGGTCATCTCAGTAGTCAGCTGCTGTGTTTCGGTATCCAGGCCGGAATTTGCCTCGCTTAACCCGCTGATCTTGTCAGCAAGCTGCTGGTTGATTGCGATTGCAACGGCTAGCTGTTCATGCAGTTCGGAGAGGGTGTTCTGCGCAGCTTCGACTTCAGCAGTTTTTTCAAGGTTAAACTGCTCAGCCTTTGTGTCCATAAGAGCGTTGGTCTCACTTAAAATGGTGACCTTGTCCGCCAGTTGTTGACTGTTTTCATTTGCTGCAACAAGCTGTTCCTGTACCTCTGCCAACTGTCCCTGCAGGACGGAAACAGTGTTTTGTGCGGCTTCGACTTCAGCCGTTTTTTCAAGGTTAAACTGCTCAGCCTCTGTTTCCAGGTTAGCGTTGCTCTCACTCAAAATGGTGACCTTGTCCGCCAGCAGTTGACTGTTTTCATTTGTAGCAACAAGCTGTTCCTGTACCTCTGCCAGTTGTCCCAGGAGGACGGAAATAGTGTTCTGTGCGGCTTCGACTTCAGCTGTTTTTTCTTGGGAAAACTGCTCGGCGGCATTTTTCAGTGCTGCAAGGCCCTCGCTCAAAGCGGTTACCTTGTCAGCCAGTTGCAGGCTGGTTGCGGTTGCGACAGCCAGTTGTTCTTCAACAGCAGTCAGCTGTTCCTGCAATCCGACAATATTCTCCTGCTGGTTGATAATCTTCTGCTCTGCTTCCAGCAACTGGGCAGCCTTTGCTTCCGCAGTAGTCAGAGCCTCTGTCAGCCCGTCAACATGGGCATGTTTTTCGTCAAGCTGGCTCTGCAGGGTAGCGATTTCCTGGAGCGAGGGTGCTATCCGTCGATCTTGTACCTGACCATAATGGAGCATGGCATCGGCCTTGAGTTCGGCCTTGTGGAGGCTATTTTTCAGGAGGGCAAGCTGGGTGGTAGCATCGGTAAGACGAGTCTGCAGGGAGCTGATTTTGCTCTGTTGTTCCTGCTGCTGGCTTGTATTCTCGTCCAGCCGGTCAGTGAACTGCTTTACAGAGTTTTCCGCAGTGGTCTTTTCCTGCAATAACTGCTCACGGGATACCTTTAGGGTGGCAATGGAGTTTGCAGCCGCAGACAGGTTTGCCTCTGACTGCTCCAGGCGCATGGCCAGGGCAAGGATACGGTCGTTTGCCGTTGCCAGCCCATCCTTCTCTGATGCCGAAGTTTGGCCGCTTTCTTCAATACCACTTTCTTCAATATTTTGCAGTTGAGCCTGAGCCAGAGCCAACTCCTGCTGCATGGTATGATATTTTGTTGCCAGCTCTTCCCTGTTTTTTGCCAGGGTTCTCATCTGCTGTTCACTATTCTTGAGCTTCTGCAGTAATTGTTGGCTGGCACTGTTCTCATCTCCGGCCAGTGAGGTGATTTTTTTACTATTATGTTTAAGCTTTTTCTGTAACTGAAGGATCTCCACGTCACGCTGGGCGAGCTGTTGAGCAAGTTCGTCCGAACCAGACATGGTGTCCAGCCTGGCCTTCTGTTCACTGAGCAGTTCTTTCTGGGCGGCAAGCTTGCTGTACAGTTCTTCGACCCGTCCAGGAACTTTACCTTTATTTTTCTCAGCCCGAGCCTTGGTAAGTGCTTTTTTAAGTCGTTCTTTATCCGCTCGTGCCTCGGAGAGCTGCCGTTTATAGCTGTGTATTTTTTCTTCCAGTCGTCCGGTTTCAGCCTGCTGGTGGCTGATCACCGTATGCGCTTCCGGGAGAGGATTGTTCTTTTTCAGGTTGCTGTGATAGCTGCCAAGGGAGATGTAGAGCAGGATTCCAACTGAGATCAGGAGAAGAGTGCGTGGTGTTAAATTCAATTTCATTTTGCAACCTATATTATGTACGTTTGGTTTACGTTTGAGTCGTTTACGTATGAGTCGTTTACGTTTCGCTCAAGGAAAAGAAAGAAATAATAAATTTACCTTGTAGCGTAAATTGAAGGAATTGTCATGGTTTTTCTCTTTTTTGTCATTTCCTGTTGTTCTTTTTGCCCTGGCAGCTCTCTATTGCTCTTTTATTTACAGAGGTGGAGAATTTCTTCAATGGTCTGCTGTGAGTATTCGTTCAGTCGCCAGAAACGAGCCAGGGTAAGGGCATTTTGCGCAATCCCGGGAATATCAGATGGCGGGATCTCCAGCTCTCCCAGGGAAACAGGACTTTCTATCTTGCTGAACCAGTTTCGGAAAATGGTTATGGTTCGTTCCGCCATGGCACTGGTGGTGAGTCTCTGGTACCCTTCCACTGGAAAGATGTTTTCTCCCAGTTGGGCAACTCTGGCCTCCTCTTGTTGGCAGAACCAGGTCAGCCAGCCAGGTATAATCACGGAGAGTCCTGCCCCATGGGGGACATTATACAGCGCACTCAGGGAATGTTCAATCATGTGCATGGGAAAGCCGACTCGCCCGAGACCGGCTCCGGTCAGACCGTTGAGGGCAAGGGTGGCCGTCCACATAAGGTTGGCTCGCCCGCCGTAATCCTGTGGATCAAGCAGACATCGCTCACAGGCTTCCATACTGTTTTGGATCAGCCCCTCCATGAGCCTGCACTGGACAGGGGTGTCTGTATCCCTGCTGGTCATGTAAAACTCAAGGACATGGGCAACGGCATCAATGGCTCCGTAGGCGGTATAGTCAGGCGGGACGGTAAAGGTTACCTCTGGATCAAGAATGGAGGTGACGGGGTGTAACAGCCGGTGGCCGAAGCCGAATTTCTGGCGAGTCTTCTCATTGGTGATAACCATGCCGGAGTTCATCTCAGAGCCTGCCGCAGCCAGGGTGAGGACGGTGACAATGGGCAGAGCCGCCTTGATGGATTTTTTTCCGTTGAAAAATTTCCATACATCATGGGCAACAACACTACCTGCGGCTATGGCCTTGGCCGAGTCAATGACCGAACCCCCTCCAGCAGCGACGATGATATCAATGTCATGTTCCCTGGCCTTGCTGATACCAGCGCGGACATGTTCGAGCATGGGGTTGGACTGTACACCGCTATGTTCCACCACGCTGACCCCGGCAGTGGACAGGGAGTCACATATCTGCTTATAGATGCCAGATTTCTTGAGACTGTCACGCCCGTAAACAAGGAGTGCCTTCTGACCCAGGGCAGCGGTTTCCGGGCCGATCTTGGCTACAGTGTCACGGCCAAAGAGTATCTTGGTGGGATTATGAAAGACAAAATTTTGCATGAAAATGGATAGCTATATATAAAACAGGATTAATTAATATAAATTGAACATACTATCAAGTTTGCGGGCTACACTCAAGTAACTTTGTTGGGGAAGGGGTATTTTTTTATCAGAGCTGCACTTATGAGGGAGAACGATAACATTTGTCTTTTGACAAAATCATCCAGATGATGATACTATCTCTTAAGTACCAGAATCGTCGGTGCGCACAGCGCACCCTACATTCCTGCATCCATGGCTTTTTCGTAGGGTGCGCTGCGCGCACCATGCTGAAAAATGGGCATCCTTCATTTTTCAGTTGACATTTTTCGCACAATCTGGTTCCCAAGCTCCAGCTTGGGAACCCGTTTTAAGAAGCTCCAGCTTCTCGTTCTAACCGGGAAGCGGGAGCTTGGAGTCTTCGCTTACCTATGCACCAGAAGTGGTTGCAACCTCAAAAGTGTCACCTACTTAATTATCAATTGCGGCGAGGTTGATTGGTGCGGTACAGGATGGGCTGCTCAACCAATGCGCAATTCAATGATTGATATTTTAAAACCATGCCCGTTGTGGTCTAAACAGGACAATAAAGAACAAAAAATTAAGGAGAAATTGATGAAAATGAACACAAGAGTTTTCCAGTCGTTATTGACAACGGTCTTGCTGCTGGTGGTTGCCCTGCCCGTTTTTGCAGGTGAGTTGCAGCAGAAACTGGTTAAGGAGAGTGGTATTGAGGAGATCATGCGGCGTGGAACCCTTAGGGTGGGCATGGATATCTTTGTCCCCTGGGCCATGAAGGATAAAAAAGGGGAACTGATCGGCTTTGAGATTGATGTTGCCAAACGGTTGGCAGAGGATATGGGGGTGAAGGTCGAGTTTGTACCCACCAAATGGTCCGGGATCATTCCGTCCCTGATGGCAGGCAAGTTTGATGTCATTATCGGCGGCATTGGCATCACTGCCAAGCGCAACGTCAAGATTAATTTCACCCGCCCATACTATTATACCAGCCAGGGAGTGTTGGCAAATCAAAAAAAAGCAGAGGGCTTTCAACTGGCGGATTTTAATGCGGCTGGGGTGACCATTGCCGCCCGGCTGGGATCAAACGCTGCAACAGCGGCAAAGAAACAGTTTCCCATGGCTGAGTTACGCCTCTTTGATGACGAGCCCGCTGCTGTGCAGGAGGTGCGTAACGGTCGTGTCCATGCCATGGTCGCCTCCCAACCTCTGCCTGCGCACATGGCTGCCGATAATCCAAAACTGCTGGTCTCCTATAATGAGCAGCTCATGAAGGAACCCATTGCCTTTGGGGTACGCAAGGGTGATTTTGATACCGTGAATTTTTTTAATAACTGGATTGAGACTGTCCGGGTCAGCGGCTGGATTGACGAACGCTATGGCTACTGGTTCGAGGGTCGCCAATGGAAGGAGTTGGTGCAGTAAAGCCCTATGCTCCGTCCCTGCCGATCATCGTTCCTGCTGGACACCATCCTGTTGCTGCTATTGGCAGGAGCAGTCGCCTTTACCGGGTATCGGATCACCGTTGAACTGAATTATACCTGGAACTGGTCGGTTATTCCCCAGTATATTATCCGCTATGATGCAGCCTCTGACCGCTGGGTGATTAATTACCTGCTCCAGGGACTGCTCACCACCATTCGTCTCTCTTTCTGGGCCGGAATACTGGCTCTGTTGCTGGGATTGGGCATGGCTCTGGCCGCAACCGGCAAGAGCCTGTTCTGGAAGATGGTCTCCCGAACTTATGTCGGGCTGATGCGCAACCTGCCGCCCCTGGTACTGGTGTTTATCTTTTATTTTTTCCTGGCAGATCAGTTGATGCTGCTGTTGGGGATTGAGGAGTGGATACGGGAGAGCAGTGAAATAGAGCAGGCAGTCATCCGCCAGCTTTTCTGCGAACCCGGCAGGTTGCCTGCCTTTCTCGCTGCTATTATTACCCTGGCAGTGTTTGAAGGAGCCTATATCAGCGAAATTATCCGCGCCGGTATCCAGGGGGTGGACAGAGAGCAATGGGAGGCTGCGCACGCTCTGGGGTTGACCCGTACTCAGAGCCTGCGGTTCATAATTTTGCCTCAGGCCATGCGAATGGTGCTGCCGCCGCTGGCCGGACAGTTTATCTCGCTGATCAAGGACTCTGCCATTGTGTCCATTATCTCGATTCAGGAACTTTCCTATCAGGGAACTCAGCTGATGGCATCCACCTATCTGACCATTGAGGTCTGGCTTACGGTTGCTGCAATGTATCTGCTGCTGACACTTCCTGCGTCCATGGGGGTCAGCTGGCTTGAGAAGAGTCTGACCCCTTCAGTGACCCCTTAGCCTTGAGTTTAAAAAAAATGGAATTACTCGCACCAGGGGGAGACATTGATTCTATCAAGGCCGCAATTATAGCCGGGGCAGATGCTATATACTGTGGTCTGCAAAGATTTAATGCGAGAAACCGGGCAGAAAATATAACTCTGGACGATTTGCATGGAATTTTAAGACTCGCCCATGCTCATGACTGCCAGATTTTCCTTACCCTTAATATCATCATACTGGAGAGTGAAATCACCGCCCTGATATCCCTGCTGAACAAATTAATAAATACCAGGATTGATGGCGTAATTATTCAAGATTTAGGCATGTTTTACCTGCTTTCTACTTATTTTCCAGGACTTAAAATTCATGCTTCCACACAGCTGACAACCCATAATAGAGGGCAGATACAGTTTTTAAGCAAACTCAATGCTGACCGGGTTAATCTCTCAAGAGAGTTGAGCCTTGATGAGATAAAAAAATTAACTGTAACAGCGCATGAAAACAACATCTTAACGGAAGTATTTGTCCATGGTTCCAACTGTCTCTCTTTTTCAGGCATCTGTTATATGAGTTCTGTCCATGGCGGTAACTCGGGCAATCGCGGCAGATGCAGTCAACCGTGTAGAGATCAATATTTGACTACTGCTGCGGGTAAGGATTTCCCCCTTAATCTTAAAGATAATTCAGCTTATGCTGATCTGCGGGAGCTGGCTGATGCAGGGGTTGACTCGGTCAAAATTGAAGGAAGGATAAAAAAGTTTCATTACGTCCACACGGTAGTGCATTCCTATAGAGAACAACTTGACCGTCTTGATAACCAGGACAGGTTAGAGAATGACAACGGAAAGTTGTACCAGGTCTTTAATCGGGACTTTTCACATTCTTTCTTGCAGGGCAACATCAATAAAAATATGTTTATTGATAATTCCCGTGATAATTCCGCCATACATCTTGCCGAGATATACGGCAAAGTCACTGCTGAAAATATACAAAAAGCGAAAAGAAAACTGCATGATTTTAAAACAGAAATTATCACGAATGTAAAAAAGGGCATTGACCGGTTAAGTATCGAAAAAGCACCTTTAATTCTTACTGTTTCAGGAAAGTCTGGTTCACCTCTAAAGATCTCTGTCCAAACTCCAGAGGGTTTATTTGTTGTATGTTCAGAGGGTAATCTTGTAGCTTCCAGAACCTGTTCCGGCTACATTGATTGTAACCTTAAAGACAGGAAAAGCCGTACAGAGTTCCTTAATTACGAGATGTTCCTGGAACGATTTAAGGCGTTGAATGATACCGAGTATTTTATTCAACACCTGGAGCTGAGCAATCTACAGAATAATCTCTTTATACCCTTTAAAGAGCTTACTTTAATAAAGAAGAAGATCTTATTTATTTTAAATGGGTCAAAAGAAACTGTTGCCTTGCTCGATGTCCCCCTCTTGAAAAAACAGGGCAATGTACAAAGCAAAGCCGCATTATCTCTGTTAATATCCTCCCGAAAAGATCTGTACCTCTGCAATGCAACTTCGGCAGATATCTATTTTCAACTTCCTGATAGTTTAAAAAATGAATATTCTGCGTTTGTAGATTTTTTTGTAAAGAACAAAAAAATTGTAAAGAACAAAAAGATAATCCCCTGGTTTCCCTCTGTTTTAATAGGAGAAGACTATGATGCTGCCATAGAATTTTTGCAACAGGTGCAACCGAAACGTATTGTAACAAATAATACAGGAATCGCCTATGCGGCCTGGCAAAAGGGAATCCCCTGGATAGCAGGCCCTTATTTGAATGTTGTTAATTCTTTCAGCCTGTTATGTTTAAAGGAAAATTTTAACTGTTACGGTTCATTTATTTCAAATGAGCTTAATCAATATCAAATAAAGAGGATTCAAAAGCCGGGAAATTTTAAACTGTACTATAGTATCTATCATCCTGTTGTTCTGATGACGAGCAGGCAATGTTTATTCCATCAGGTAACAGGATGTGAAAAAAACAGGGTTGATAAGAGGTGTATTCAACAATGTGAAAGATCTTCATCAATTACAAATTTAAAAAAGGTCTCGTTTCTTATTAAAAAAACAAAGGGCTGCTACCATAATATCTATAATGCAAATCATTTTTTGAATACCGATATTGTTACAGATATGCCAGATGTTTTTTCCAGTTTTTTTATTGATTTAAGGGATATAAAAACCGATACCCAAATCAGGATGGATACATTAAGCATAGTAAAGCTTTTTGAAAATTTTCTTGATGGAAATATAGGTTCAGCAGAGGAACTTCATCAACGAATTCACCCGACAACCAATACCCAATATGAAAATGGGATCTAAGAAAAATCGGCATCCTTCATTTGCCGGTTGACCCCTTTTCTATAATTTTTCCTACATGAAATTTTTGCAAACATCAAATATTGATCCATACCCGACAACTGCTATGAATCCACTGGAAATCGCCCATCCACTGTTCCTTTCTCTTCTCATCTCCTTATCGCTGATTACGCTTCCAGGCCAGCTCCTTGCAGGTGACCGCGCCGTTAAGCGAAATAACAGCACAGAAGTACGCACCGCCCTGGTAATCGGCAACGCATCCTACACGATTTCGCCGCTCGCCAATCCGGTCAATGATGCCCGTGATATGGCGGCCATGCTGCGCAAACTTGATTTTGATGTGATTGTTGCAACTAATGCCGATAAACGGGCCATGAAAAAGGCAATCACCACTTTTTCCCGTAAACTTCAAAAATCTGAAATCGGGCTGTTCTATTATGCCGGTCATG
>DAOVTM010000016.1 GCA_030633145.1 Desulfobulbaceae bacterium | reverse complement strand
TTATATTTCAGATGAAAATGGGCAGGAAACGGGAGGACAGTACCCATTAGCCTATGGCGTGAATTACAATCAGAAAAGGAAACATCCTGCCTTTTAAAAAACTTGGACTTTGCTCCGCTCGTTTCAAAAAATTAATATTTCAATTGCAGCGCTTAAGGAGGTAAAAAATGGAGATTGATATTTCCTGGATTAATCAACTTACGAAAAATATAATCAAATTGGCGCAACCACTTCGCATCATCCTCTTTGGCTCTGTTGTCCGGGGAGAATCAAATGCTGCAAGTGATATTGATTTATTAGTTGTGATGCCGGAAGGAACACATCGTCGGCATACTGCCCAGTTGTTGTATCGAAAAATTAAAGGTATCGGGGTTCCCTTTGACCTTATTGTTACAACTCCATCTGACCTGGAAAAACATAAGAATAATCCAGGATTGATTTATAAAACAATTCTGGAGGAAGGGAAGGAAATATATGCCAAATCAGGAATGTGAACCTGGAAGCCCTAAAAAATGGCTCTCTTACGCAAATAGTGATTTGCAATTGGCTCGAATAGCAAATTCACCTGACATTATGAGGGAAATGTTATGTTTTCATGCGCAACAGGCAGCAGAAAAAGCGATTAAGGCTGTTTTAATCAAGGAGAATATTGACTTTCCAAGAACGCATAATTTACGAATTTTGTTAGACAAAATACCTCCTGAGATAAATCTGCCGACAGCTATGGAGGATGCCGCTATTTTGACTGATTATGCGGTATCGGCTCGCTATCCAGGAGACTTGGAAGATGTTACTGAGGAAGAATACGAGGAAGCGTTAATACTCTCTCAATTAGTATTGGATTGGGCAAAAAGGATTATCAGGTAGTCAGGAAGAAGGTCATAAGCCCATCACCGTGAACTTAATAACAATAGTGGGACAGACCACGATTAATTAATTTTCTACAATTTTTCTCATGGTTTCTCTGTGAGAAGAAGACCGGGGAGCGACCGGGTTAGACCACGCTAACAACCTGAACCGTTGTGTTTAATAGGCAAAAAACTGGTCTTCTCTCGCCTTAAAAGGCCGTTTTGGTCTGCAAAAAGCGTATTGTAAGGGGGTTGTGGTTCTTTCAGGACAGAACTATCACTATTGGGCTATCAACTTAAGGCGAGACAAGCCGTATTTCAAACAAATAACGTATCCTCTTTAAATTTTATGGTAGCATTGTAGGTTGGCCTGAGCGTAGCGAAGCCCAACATGATGTATAACAATCTGTAATTGTTGGGTTTCGTTGCACTTAACCCAACCTACCGAGAAACCTCGATATATTCAAACAACAGGATGTTTTCGGCATCCTTCATTTCGAGCCAAAAGTAGTTGACACTTTGGGCAATACCTTGCTTCCACAAAATTCCTGGTTCCCAAGCTGGAGCTTGGGAACCAGATTGTGCGAAAAGTGTCAACTGGCAAATGAAGGATGCCATGTTTTCCATAAAATTTAACAAAGATATCAAATAACCTTTCTTGCTCCCTGGTTCCCACGGTGGAGGTAAGCGAGCCTGCGAGACTCCGTCTGTAGGAACGAGAGTGGTGTGGAAATGTCCCGGCTAAAGTTGGTAGCCAACAATTATTCCTTTGCCCACTCATTCACCTCAACTTCCCGGCTAAAGGTGTACGCCTGATGCGCCACCCCGCTGCCATCACGCAGGGTCAGGGTGACGGTATAGGTACCTGCCCGTTGATAGTAGTGGCTGACCACAGCACCCCTTGCCTGCTCGTTATCGCCAAAATCCCAATAAAAATTCCAGTTGTTAAGGTCATCATGCTCCCGCTTATCGTTATCAGAGAGCAGAGCCTGGAACACGACCTCATCCCTGGCACCGCCAGAAAAAATTTCCTCTGGCTCGTGGCTGATAACCGCCTTTGGTTTGGGCAAAACCGTAATGTCAATTTGATGGCTGCTCTCAAGACAGGGCAGTGTATCATGTGCAGTTATGGTGAGGGTTGCCGTATAGGTACCCGGTTCAAGATAACTATGCAGAGCAGTTTCCTTTTCAATTATGGTACCATCCCCCATGTTCCAATGAAAGCGAAAATCAAGACCGGTAGCAGTCAGGGCATGTCCGGTCAGAGTCACCTCCTCACCTGCCATGACCGTTAACCTGGTCGGCAGTTCAATCTCTGGCATGGCCAATGCCTCCACCTGGATGGCCCGTACAGGGCTGCCGTCCATAAATGTCCGTATTTCATAGCTTCCTGGCCTGTTGTATATCTTCTCTACTAGCTGCCCCTCTCCCTTGCTGCCGTCCCCAAAGTCCCAGCTCACCTCGCCCCGTCTGATTCCCAGGGACCAGGACTCCCTGCCTGACACGCAAACCTGGTCAGGTCCGTTGATAACCGGTTGGGAAAAATCGGTTGACTTGATGAGCATCTCAGCCGTGTTCCGGTTGCAGGCAACATCACTGTTGTCCTGCACGGTTAAACGAACAGTGTAGAGGCCGCGCTTCTTATAGCGATGTTCCGCAGTACTTCCCTTTGCCTCATCGTTATCTCCAAAATCCCAGTGGTAGAACTGGATTCTGCCGTCATTATCACTGCTGCCTATTCCTGAAAAAAGGAGCAGGCTGTTGGTCAGCACCTCATTACCGGTTTGGGAGTCTGCCTCTTGACCTGCCTGACGCAGGACAATATCCGCAGCCGGTATCGCATTGATTCTAACCATCTGCCTGGATTCACCCTTGCTGCAACCGGTATCCTCGCTGCTTTCAACCTGGAGTATGACCTCGTAGGTGCCGGGTTCGCTATAGGTATGATGGCTCTGGATACCAGGACTCGACTGCTCGTCCCCAAACTGGTAGGTGTAGGTGGTATCAGGCGGGTTAAATTTTTCAGAAATAGAACCATCAAAGGAGACTGGTTGGCCGACACAGCCGTTTTCGCTGAGAAAGTCGGCCCTGGGAGTGCTATGAACCCGAACCTTTCGTTCGTCCATAGAGCTGTTTTCACACAGTTCCGAAGCTGCTGCCTGGATGGTCAGCCGGGACGTGTAATAACCCGCTGTTGCAAAGGCATGGCTGGTTACCTCGCCCGCACCGCTGCTGCCATCACCGAAATTCCACTCATAGCTGATAATGGGGCGGCCCCCTCCTGTGGATCTGGAACCGTCAAATTCAAGCATGGTGTTGGCGCAGATCTCGATATCCTCACCTGCTGCGGCAATGGGTGCGTCAACAACGTGAATTTCCTTCCGATCATGGCTGCTGTTACAGTCCAGACCCGAGTCATCAATCACCTTCAGGTCAATGGTATAGTCACCGCCCCGAGTGAAAACTCGAACCGGATTGACATCTTCAACCGTTTGCTCATCCCCCAGGTTCCAGAGATAGCGCAACATCCCCTTTTCCGGGTCAAAGGAGCCGGAACCGTCAAAGAGGACATGTTCACCGGCACAGAAGGTCTCGCCCTCTGTCTTGATGACTGCGCTGGGAGCACTGTTAATTCGGACAGTGATGGAGCTGGATGTTGAGCTGTTGCCAAGGCCGGTGTTGTCGTCCGTGGTCAGGGTGACGGGATAGTTTCCCTGACGGACAAACTGATGGACGACTTGTTGACCACGACCGGTTGTGTTGTCACCAAAGTCCCATTCATAACTGAGGGCATCCAGGTCTGCGTCAGAACTGGCAGAGCCATCAAACTGGATGACCTGTTCACAGGTATGGATGTCCTGACCAGCATCAGCAGCAGGCGGGTAGTTGACCTTAACGGTTTGGCTGACCGTTGCCCGGTCATTGGAGACCCCGGAATCGTCCTGTACGGTCAGAATGGCTCGGTAGCGACCAGGCTCCTTGTAACGGTGCTGGAACTGCTTCCTCTGTTTTTTGTCTTCCCTCACCTTGCTCCCGTCTCCTGATTGCCAGCTGTATTCGGTAATCCTGCCGTCACTGTCATGACTCTGTGAGCCGTCCAGGATGACCCTCTGGCCCGGTTCAATGCGGGGCAGGGGGGCAAAGCGGGCAACAGGGGGCTGATTAACGGTTACAGTGGACCAACTGGTATGGGTACTGTTGTTGTTATCCTGAACCGTCAGACTGATCTGATACTGCCCGGATCTCTCAAAGCGGTGCGATACCCTGGCTCCGGTCAAGTGCTGGTTGTCGATGAGCCAGTTCCAGGCCGTGATAATGCCGTCAATATCCACGGACGTGGAGCCGTTGAAATGGGCGGTATCGTTGACAGCAATGGTCTGGTTCGCCCCTGCATCTGCCTGGGGTGGATGATTGATGGTTATGTTCCGCTGCGTGGTTCTGGTCGCGCTGCTGGTTCCGGAGGCATCGGTCACTGCCAACCGGGCAGTATAGACACCGGGCAGGGTATAGACATGGCTGGTTCTTGCCTGGTCTGACCTGCTGCCGTCCCCAAAGTCCCATTGCCAGGCAATGATATCATCGTCGTCATCAGTGGACAGTGTTCCGTCAAAGTCAATCCGGCTGCTGTTCACCAGTATATCCGGTTCAGCGACCGGGACAGGGGGGTGGTTTACCCGGATAGTCTGCTGCCTGGTAACTACTGCGTTGCCGACCCCGGAGTTATCGGTGATGGTCAAGCGGACAGTGTATTCTCCGGGCTGCTGATAGCTGTGCCTGGTGTCAGCCTCTGCTGCCCCGCTGTTGTCACCAAAATCCCAGAGATAGCTGATCAGTTTTCCGTCAGGATCATGGGAACCGCTGCCGGTGAAGGTAATCGGATCAGCCACAGCAATGACCGGAGGCACAGCCTTCAGATCCGCTTTTGGCGGGGCGTTGACCACTACCTGGCCGAACTCTTCGGCAACTCCATTGTCGAGATTGGAGTCGTCTGTGACCTCCAGGTGGATCGTGTAGGTACCCGGCTCCTTCCATACCTTGGTTGCCTGCTCCCCGGTAGCTGTTGTCTGGTCGCCAAAGTCCCAGTTCCATGCGGTGATGGAGCCGTCGCTGTCTATGGATTCGCCACCATCCAAGGTAACTCTTTCTCCAGGTGCCACCACTGGCTTGACTTGAAAACGTGCCACTGGCGGGGCATTGATACGGATGAGATGCTCAATCCGGTCATTGGCGCAGAGGGCTTGGGAGTCATCTTCCACCAGCAGGCTCACCCGATACAGTCCGGGCCGGGCAAAGTGATGGCTCACTGAAACACCTTTTTCCTTCGTGCCTTCGCCAAATTCCCACAGATACCTGGTGATGGTACCGTCATCGTCACTGGATGTGCTGCCGTCAAAGGTGATGGTTTCACCAACTACTGCGCTTGATGGAGCTGTGATACGAGCCAGCGGGGGGCGATTAATGATGACCGGAAAGGCGAAATCTGTTTGGTTGGCCGTAAAACCGGAGTCATCCTTTACAATCAATGTGACCTCATATTGACCGGGCTGTTTGAAATTATGGGTGATGCGGCTGCCGACAGCCGTACTGTTATCAGGAAAGAGCCAGTAATAGTCGAGTTCGTCTTCATCCCTATCCACAGAACCGGATGCATCCAGCAGTACCTGGTTACAGCCGGAAAGCGGAGTGATAGCAATCTTGGGTTCAGGCGGATGGTTGGCCGGGGCCAGAAAGACCGGCAGTTCCAGCATAACCGGCTTGTCCTCCTCATCCTCAATCCACATCTGGACAAAGTTTACCTCAGCCGAAGAAAAGACCACTGCGCCCTGCTCACCCCGCTCCTCCGGTAGTATTTCCAGCTCTGTAACGCTGGCTGTACGGTCGTTTGAGGTCTTGAGGGGAACCCTGGGTCGAGCCTGGCTGGAAAAATTAACAGTAGCATCGTATGCCACAGAGTCTGCGTCCAGGTTGGTAATCTTGAGTTGTTCTGCCTGCGGGGGAATGGTAAAACGGATCTCGGTGTCCATGGCCTGAGCCGCCGGGAGTTGCAGATTGATTGACGGAGAGTATAAACGGAGTCCCGGTACCGGGGTGTTCTTCTTTTCTTCAGAGGAGATGAAGATCTGAAATTTATTGCTGCCCTTGTCAGATATTCCCTCCACCAGGAGCCGATACACCAGTCGGTCATCGACCAGTTCCCCGTCCCGGTGATTCAGCTTGGCTATACTGCGCCACTGGTTGTCATAGAACTTGCTCCTGCCCAGTTTCAGGGCAGCCAGGGGTGCGGCATCATCAGCCAGGCTGTTGAAAATCTGGTACCTGACCATACTGTCCGGGTAGGCAACATCAAGAACACCTCCAATGTCTGCGTCAAACACGCGCACAAACAGGGGGGAGCCAAGGGTCTTATCCACGGAAAAGAAAAAGAGAGAGGATTGGGATCGGTCACTGGACTCGGTTCCATCCCTGCCGGTGGTGACGAATAGGTTCTGGTTTTCCAGCAGAGCATAACCATTACCGGCCCAGAGGAGAAGTATAATTGATGTGATCAGGATCTTCATAAATTATCCGGGGTGTTGATATTGATTTCCGACAGGGGAGAGATTGATTCCCGGGTCAGGACTTTGTTGGTCTGGAGGTGACATTGCTGCAAGTCCTTGATGTTCTCTAAAAGTTCATCTGGCACATCTGAACCGTGTTCGAGGGTGTAGCACAGGGCAGCCATACTGTCCAGTCCCAGGTTGAGACAGAGACCCCGCAGTTTATGCGCCTCTTCAGATATGGGCGTGAACGCTTGCCGGGCAATGTAATCCTGTATAAGGTCAATACTCTTAGGGGCTTGCTGGTAATACGCTTCAAACAGTTCGTCGAGCATGGTTATGGTATCGTCTTCAGTTGTCAATTCCCTGCTGAGCAGGCGCAGTTCTGTAAGTTTATCCATATTTACCAGACAGGGAGCAGCTGTTTTTCGGGATTCAGCAGTAAGGGAGATAGCCACTGCTGTTGTTATCTGCTTGCACCAGATAGCCATTACACGTTCAAAGTCACTCAGGATGAATGGTTTTTCGATAAAGTCGTTCATGCCAGCTGCACGACAACCTTCCCGATCCTCTGCGGATACATTGGCTGTCATGGCAACAATCATAGGTTGAGCATCGGCCGGAAGCTCTGCACGGATACGCCGGGTGGCCTCGTCTCCGTCCATCTCGGGCATCCGCATATCCATGAAGACAAGATCATATTGCCCTGTCCGCACCGCCTGGACAGCCTTGACACCGTTATCCACCACATCCGCCTCAAAGCCGAGCCGCTCCAGTTGTTTCAGAGCCAGCATCTGATTGATTTCATTATCATCAACAATGAGTATCTGGTGAGAGGTGTCGCCTGTCGGTTGGTTTGCAGTCTCCAGTGGCTCCAGTAACGGTAGCTGTGGATCAGCCCCATGGCCTGTCTGAACTCGTTCCTCAAACAGAGTATCATCCGGATCTGCAATGCGCAGGGGCAGGGTAAAAAAGAAACAGGCTCCCTTACCCGGTTCACTCTCCACCTCAATGGTGCCAGCTCCCCCATTCATTAGCTCCACTAACTGGACACTGATGGTCAGTCCCAGGCCGGTACCGCCGTATTTACGGGTGGTTGAGGAGTCGGCCTGGGTAAAGGACTCAAAGAGCCGAGCCGCCTTTGCCGGATCTATGCCAATGCCGGTGTCGCAGACCCGGCATTCAAGGCGTTCATTGTTTTCAATCGGGGTGATGATAACCTCAACCTGCCCCTTGTCGGTAAACTTAATGGCGTTTCCCACCAGGTTGAGGAGAACCTGTTCAAAACGAACCGGGTCGCTGATAATTGCCTGGGGGCAGTCCGGGGCAATGCGAGCCTTGAGTTTGATTCCCTTGCTGGTTGCCAGGGGGTTCATCAGAGAACAGATTTGTTGCACGCTTGCCTGCAGTGAAAAGGGGTGTTCCTCAAGCTCCATCCGACCCGCTTCCATCTTGCTGAAGTCAAGGATATTGTTAATGAGTCCGATCAAACTGTTGCCGCTTTCACGGATGGTGGTTACATAGCCATTTTGCTCTGTATTGAGGGGTGTCTCCTGGAGCAGTTCCGCTGTGCCGATGACCCCGTTCATGGGGGTGCGGATCTCATGGCTCATAACGGCAAGGAATTCAGCCTTACTGCGGGTCGCCTCTTCCGCAGCTTCCCTGGCCTTTGCCCATGCCTCTTCAGCCCGTACTATGAAGCGGGAAAAAAACCAGGCCAGGAGCATGGACAGCAGCAGGCTGGCAAGAAAGGCAAAGAGGATATTAAAGAGGATCTGCTTTCTGGTTTCTCTGACCAGGGCATAAGCGGAATCTCGCCTGTCCACAAGTACTGCGGCAATGTCCAGGGATTCCGAGACCACAAAGCTGCCGATATAACTCATACCCTGAAAGGTAAAATGTTCCAGCTTTGATACCCTGACCGAATCCCGCAGATTCCTGCTCACAGAGTCAGCAATACTGTATGGTAACTGTTCACCAATCTTTAATGCAGAATTGGCATACATGATCCTCTGCTCCCTGTTGACTATATATATTTCCATGCTGGGGTTTTCCACATGAAAGCTGGCTCTGGCAATGATACGATCCAGCACCCCGGAGAGTTGAAAGATGCAGCGCAGGCGCATCTCCTCTTCTGATTTGCTATTGATGACCAGTTCCATGGGCAGAAAGATCTCATGCTGTCCTCTGATGTCGAGGAAAACCGGTGTACAGACCGTCAGGTCGTCGTTATCACTGCCGATACAGGGGGCTGAGGTAAAGAGTCTGGCTGTGCCTTTCGGGTCATGGGTGGATAAACGGTTGACCGCGTCTTCCTTGAGAAAGTAGAGGGGGGTGTCTGCAGATTCAAGGATCAGAGCCAGGATGTCGCTGGACTGGCGAAAATAACGATCCAGCAGTGCATTGTGTACTATCCCGCCCCGTTCCTGGGCAACCAGGCTGCCCAGCAGTTCCATGCTCGCTTTCCAGGATAACTGATTGATCTGGTCAAGCTGGAGGGTGATCTGGTTGGCTATGAGGTACAGTTCGTTGTTGAGGGAGTTGGTTAACTGGTTATCAACATCTTTGAGTACCCGGGTGGAAATCACCGAGTAGGGCGCGATTCCAGCTATGAGAAAGGCACTGATAAAGACAAAAAAGAGAGTTGCCTTGTTAAAGGTTTTCAGGCGCATTACTGTTCTCTTTTCTGGACATTTCCCAGGATGTCCCTGAGTTCTATTTCCCTCACTTCAATCGTACCGCTGACATCAGGTGGAATAAAGACACTGCCGCTGTAGCTGTTGTCCGCTCCCTTCTCCTTGAGGATACCCTTGAATTTTCGTTTACCGATTGCCAGGGTAAAGGAACCAACCCTGGCAGTACCCACGCCCCTGTCAATGACCTTGATCCGCAGTTGGACAATCCCGCCATTCTGGACAGAGGACGGGGTGAGCTTCTTATCGCTTATTTCCGGTGCTTGAGAGTCGCGGTGGAGACGAATTGTCCGCTGCACCCTGTTTCCGGCCCGATCTTCGGCCAGGAGAAGAAATTCATTCTCTCCCTCATTGAGCGGTACGGTTGCCGTAAACTTGTTATTCGTTGTCTCGATTGTTACGTTGTTCAGCGTCAAGGCTGCTGCCTCGTTGAGACTGCCCTCAATGACGATATCGTTGTCAACTGTGGCCGCAGGAAGGTCATGCAGGGAGATTTCCGGCAGGGTTGTGTCCACCACAACGGTTAACTGCCTCTTTTCCGTACTCTTATCCGGGCCATATACCTCAATCTGCACCTGATGTTCTCCCTCTTTGAGAGGCATGAGATGGGTGAACTGCTGCGGGAGCTGAACCTCCCTGCCGTCAATGACAACCTTGCTGCCGGGGCAAAGCCGTCCTGAAATCACCACCGGGGTTACTTTGCTGATGATGGTGGAACCATGGTCAAGCTCAAGGAGGCGACCCGGGGGAGCGTATTCCAGTTTGCGCGTCAGTTCACTGGAGTTCCCTGCCCTGTCAACCGCCTTGACCCGGATGGTTCCTGCGCGGGCGGCTGGTTCAACAATAGTAACAGGATATTTGAAGCGACCGTTTTTGTCCGGGACAACCGACTGGCCATTAATTTCCAGGCTGACATTCTGTTCCACCTCACCCCGTATTTCAATGGATTTGGTCTGCACGGTCATGTCCCTGTTCGGGTAAAAGAGGACAAGGTAGGGAGGCTGGGTGTCAACTTTGACGAGGAAGGTGCGAGGTTCACCATAAGGTCCGGCCTGTTTATCCTTATCCAGGGTATAGAGTCGGACAGAGTAGGCTCCGTTGCCGGGCGGCTGCCATTGATAGCCTTCACCATTTACCGTTTTACTGGTAATCAGGCTGCGGAAATCCGCCCGTCTGGAGATTTCAATGACATAGCCCCGTGCCTCCTCAACCCGTTCCCAGCTAAAGCGAACAGCACGCTCATACAGGGTCTGATCCGGGGTCGGAGAAATCAGTTCCGGCGGCAGCAGCAGATCTGTTGGTGCTGTTGGCTGGCCCTTCTGAGGGATCTTGGTTCCCTGGTTCTTTTTCACCGTAACTTGAGCACCGCCTGCCTTGACATCAATCTCACCGTCATAGTTGGCGACCCTGGTGACGTGAGCCTGATCCAGAGAGGCACGAAAACTGGTGGAGCGGATATTGGTTTTCACACCTGGTGCGTTCACCGTAAATTCCCTGCGTTTGCTCAGTGAGGCAAGGTGGAAGAGGATGTCCCCCTCGATTACCGAGACCTTGGTGTCAAAGGATTTTCGTACTACATTTTCCGTCATTTTGCTGATGACAGCGAGAGAGGATGCCTCCAGGATCAGGTGGCTGCGGTCTTCAAAGTTGATTGTTGCACGGGAGTCGGCCAGGGTTCTGACCCGTTCCTGTTCTACTAGCTGCTGTTTGAGTTTCGTCTTCTCCCAGGCGGATTTACCCGGTGGGCGGTTCTGCACGGTACCTGTTTTTTCAGCGAGCCAGGCTCTGGCAGAGCGATTTTTTCCCTTGCGGGTAATGGCCAGGGCGCTCTCCCCTGTGCTGACTGCCTGAGTCGCAATCTTGATGGCCTCAGCGAATGCGGCCTGCTTTTTCAGGGTCATGGCCTGTTCCCGCAAGCGCATAGCCGTGTTGATTTCTTCCTCGGCCAGCATGGCTGCCCCTTCCTGGTTGGCCTTGCCAATAACAGCGGCAGAACGGTCAAGACCTGCTTTGAGACGAATAAAATCTCCCACAGGTACGGTCAGTTTGGTTCCTGGCAAGACCTCTTCCACATTGTCGTAGCCATTATAGAGGAGGAGCAGGGGCCAGGCATTCGCTTCACCCAGGAGACGATTGCTGATCTGGCGCAGAGATTCATTCGGGCCGATAATGACATCAACCTGTTGAGCTGCTGCTACTGCTGATTCCGATAGCGGTGCTTGAAAGAGCAGCCATAACATCAAGCAGATGAAGAGGCGAATGCTCGGTTGATATCTGCCTGGCATTATTTTCCTACTATTACTCATCCCGGTTACTGAGCGGGAGGGTGAAACTGAAACAGGCACCGCCTTCTGGCAGGTTGTCGGCCTGGATGGTTCCAGCATGCACCTCAATAATTTTACTGGCAATGGTCAGGCCAAGTCCGGTGGACTTTTCATTCCCTGTGGGCTTGGCAGAGAGGGGCTGAAACTCCCCAAAGAGATGCTGCTGGTCTTTATCGGTCAGGCCGGGACCCTGGTCTGCGACATTGACCTGAACCAGATGCTCTCCCTGGTTTGCGCTTACTAAAATTTCAGAACCGGGAGGAGAAAATTTGATGGCATTGGACAACAGGTTATCCACTAGCTGACCAATACGCTCTGGATCAAAGAGGAACTCCGTATCTGTGGTGAATTTCGTTGTGATTTTGATCTCCTTATTGTGGGCAGCCTGCTCCAGAAGACGGATGGAGTTCTTGATGACCTTGATAATCGAGGCAGGACGTTTTTTTATCTTGAGGGTTCCGGATCTGATTGATGCCACATCCAGCAGGTCGTTGACCATGTTCTGCATGGTTATTGCGGTTTGCCGCATGGTTTCCAGGTACTGATCCTGTTTCTCGTGCAAATGGGCAAAGTTCTCATCGGTGAGCATCTCGGTCATGGTGATTATATAGCCCAGAGGGTTGCGCAGGTCATGGGCTGCCATGCCCATGAAACGATCTTTCTGGCGGTCAAGTTCCCGCAGCCGGTCATGGGCCTCGACCAGCCTTTTCCCTACAGCTATACGGCTGCGCAGCTCTCCAACATGAACGGGTTTACTCAAAAAATCATGGGCACCCCGGTCAAGGGCATGCATGACATCTTCCTTGTTCGACTTGCTGGTCAATAAAATGGTATAGATCATTAGCGCGCCGGGTTCATCCTGGAGCATGGAGCAGATCTCCACCCCGTCCAGGCCGGGCATCATCCAGTCAAGGACGGCTATCCGGGGCGGGTCATCACCTTTCAGGATGGCCATGGCTTCGAGACCATCCAGGGCCTCGATAACTTCATAGCCCCATTGAACAGCACTTCGTTTGAGGAAAATTCGGGTTGATATCTCGTCGTCGGCAATAAGGAGTTTCATTGTTCAGAATCCGGATGACGAAATTGTCATCTGTTGTCGTGATCGGTTTGTTGGTTTCGACATGTTTAAAGTTGGATGGTTGTTTATACTAAAATAGCTATTTTTTCGGCAGAGTCTTACTCAGGACGATAAATCCGAAAATACCTGCCAGGATGGAGGCGATAAAGATGGCTACCTTTGCCTCTCCTATCAGGCCTGGATCGGTAAAGGCCAGTTCGCTGATAAAGATCGACATGGTAAAGCCGATGCCGCCCAGCAGGGAGACTCCCCAAATCTGACCCCAGCTGACACCTTTCGGCAGCTCGGTGATCCCGCTCTTGATAGTCAGGTAGCTGAAGAGGAAAATGCCTACCTGTTTACCGATGACCAGGCCGCAGATGATTCCGAGACTGATCTGGCCGGGAAAGGCGGCAAAGGTGGTGCTATCCACGGTAATCCCAGCCGCGAACAGGGCAAAGATGGGCAGGATGAGAAAGGCCTGGATAGGGTGGAGATGCTCTTCCAGGTGGATACCGACCGGGATCATGCGCTCGGCTGCCAGGTAAATCTGCTGGATGGCCATGCGCTGCTGCTTGTCCGCCACCATGGAATCCCGGGTGAGTTTGCTGCCCCGGAGTTTAGTCTTGTATTGGTTGATGGTGTTGAAAAACTGCTTAGGTTCAATGGTTGCCTTGACCGGGATCACCATGGCCAGCAGGACTCCGGCAATGGTGGCGTGGATGCCTGAGAGAAAAACGCAGAGCCAGACCCCGAAAACAATGAGAAAGGTGCAGACCGGGCGATTGACATTGTTTCTGACCAGGAGAAAAAGAAAGCCAAGGAGGAGAAAGGCTGTGCAAAGGGCTGGGAAACTAATCTGATCCGTATAAAAAACAGCAATGACCAACACCGCCATCAAGTCATCAACAATGGCCAGGGCAGTGAGAAAAACCTTGAGACCTATGGGAACCCGTTTGCCGAAAAGAGCCAGCAGCCCCAGGGCAAAGGCAATATCGGTTGCCATGGGAATGGCCCAGCCATTGGCCTCGAGCCCGCCCTGGTTGAATCCGAAATAGATCAGGGCAGGGACAACTGCGCCACCCAGAGCCGCCATCACCGGCAGGACTGCTTTTTTTACTGAGGATAACTCACCGATGAGTATTTCCCGTTTGATCTCCAGGCCGACCACAAAGAAAAAGATGGCCATCAAACCGTCTTTGACCCAGTGATCCAGGCTCATGTGGTACTGTTTGCCGTTAAAATGAGTGCCGATATCCAGGTGGCTGAGGGTGTAGTACAGGTCTGCCCAGGGAGAGTTTGCCCAGGCAACTGCGGTAATTGTTGCCAGCAGCAGGACAATGGAGCTGTTGGTCTGGGAATGGAAAAATCGTTCAAATACAGTCTTACCGGATTGTTTGATCATGGAGATGTAAACCTCATAGTTTTGTTTTTTCAGGGGATGGGGAGGTACTCTTCATTACCCGGAACAGCAGGCTGCCCGCAGTGATAAAGACCCCGTTGAGTACCATTCCCAGGGAGAATTGGTCAATGTCTGCCAGCCGGGTGATCAGGGCTGGAATGATTCCCCCGCCAAGGACAAAGGCCGCAGGAATGGCAAGGGAGACCGCTATGGTGCGCACCCTGGGCGAACCTATCTGCGAGATGACCGAGAAGGCCGGGGCAAAAAAACAGACCGCCACCAGCGGTTGGAGCCAGATCCAGATCATGAGCATCCTGCCGGAACTACATCCCAGCAGGATTGTGAACAGCCCGGTGAGCAACAGCACCATAGCCATAGTCTTGTGCGAACCAAAACGGTCGGCCAGCCATCCCCCTAAAAAGGCGGTCACCAGGGTGGTGGAACGGGATAGTCCCACCAGCATATTGGCTGCCTGCTCTTCCATGCCGTGTACTGTTACCAGGAACATGGGCAGGACGCTGAACACACCGTGCGTTGCACTGATCCCCATACCAAAGAGAATGATCATTACCTGGAAATCCTGCCGGGAGAGCAGTTCCCGGCAGGAGGCAATATCAGGCGGTGAACCCTTGAAACGGGTCTCCTGCCCGATCAGGCTATAGATAATAGCGGCACAGACGGCAGCACCGGCAAGGAGCTGAAATAACTGCTGCCAGTGCATGACTGGCAGCAGCCAGGCTGCAAACAGAGGGGCTGATAAAAAGGCCAGGTTGGGGGCAATCTCGTGGATGCCGAATGCCCTGCCCAGCCGGTTGGGCTGGTACAGCTCCGTAATCGTGGTCACTGCTGCCGGGAGATAGATTCCAGTGCCAAGCCCAAGCAACAGGTAGCCAACCTGAAGGAGCAACAGGGTCGAAGATGCTGATATCACACCCAGGGATACTCCGCTTGCCAGCATGGAAAGGGAAATGGTTCGTTTCTGTCCCAGTCGGGCGGCGATAAAGCCGGAACTGATCAAGGAGACAAAGTAACCAACACTTAAACAGAGAAACAGGGTACCCGCCTGACCATGCGAGATAAGGAGTCGGGTTTCAATTTCCGGCAGCAACGGTGCCAGGATGACCCTGCTGACAAAGTTGAGGTAAAAAATAAAGGTCAGCAACAGGAGCAGCAGCACCGGCGATGCCTTGGATGAAAACCCCACAGGTCAGGAACGAGGTTCGTCTTTTTCGTCTTCCTCGTTTTCCTCGTCTTCTTCTTCCTTATTCATATCTACCTCTGACGGGGATATTTCCGGGGTCAAGGCACTGGTTGATGTCCTGAACGGTTTAGGCAGTTTTGATTCCGGCAGGACATATTCCCTGATTTTATCTATCTCTTCGGATAGGTCAGGATCCTGTTGGCATGTCGTACACTCGTTAACGTGTTTATCGACAAACTGCATCATCCGGGCAGGAGCCATTGTTTCATTTTTGACGTGTGTGTACCAGTCTTTGACAAGACTGATCAGTTGATTACATTGCATGGAAGGTATGTTATCGCTCTTGATAGGGGAGTTAAAATCGCCTATTTGGTTAATGATACTTGATTAATTAGTAACAGTTCGGCACTGTACTCTCGTTTTTTGTTTCTCTTACTTGTACTGACTATAATAATAAGTTGTTTTTCAGGTCAATAGTTATTATATTGCCAGGCAGTGGAAGTGGAAAGAGTACTGGTGGCTCTCCCGGACTTCAAATCCGGTGTGTCGGGTGAATAGCCTGGCAGGTGGGTTCGATTCCCATGCACTTCCGCCATTTATTATATCATACCACCCTTTATCATGCCCCTGTATTATACCCCCTGTATTATACCCCTATACAACTGCCGCTGGCAGGAGGTCGTATGACATTGTTCAAATTGTTGTTTATAACAATCTTTGCCCTGACCCTGGCAATGAGCAGTCTGACCGCCCAGGCAGAACAGCCGGTAGGGGCAATTGTCAAGACAGCCACCAGTCCGCAGCTTTTTATAATGGTACCAGTGGGCAGGGCTGCTCTGATTCCATCCCCGCTGATCCTGCAATGTCTAAGGTTACAGAATCGACGACCGCTGATAATTTCTGATGTAGAATTAAACCGCTACCCCAAGACACCACTCCTCCTCAGGTCTCCTTCCGGCACCATTTACCGGGTTGACGGCAACAGAAAACTCCATATTACCAGTCAGGCGGTTTTTTTGCGCCTCAACTATGATCCGGTATCCTTGCTCTCCATGCTGGATGATCAGCTTGCCTGCATACCTGACGGCCCTCCTATCTATTAGTCTCATGTTCTGACTATTACGAATTTTTTGTGTCAGTTGACCCTCGCAAAAATCCAATTTTGTTCCAGTTTAGGAAAAGACGCAGTATCAATACATTTACAACAAACTATAAATAAGGAGGAAAGGACATTTTTGTCAACACAAATAAGAAGATAGATTGCACAATTGTTTTCTGCCCAAAAATGTTTTGCTAAAAGAATTGTCGTCTCCAATGGGACTACACGTTATATCAGTGTCGGTGATTTAAGGGATCCATAGCATTGATGGTTCGATTTTTCATTGATATGCAATGCTATTACCGGCAGATCATCCGTTTAACGATTCCTACTCGAAGTAGCTTTGCACTATTGATAATTATTTGTAATATGTTGTGTAGCACATAAAAAAAAGCTACCATACAGCATGTAGTGTCAGCTAAACTCAAGTGTAAGACCCCGTACCGCCGTACTCTAAAATCGCCAGCCATGCCGGTACCCTGAATAAAAAGCAAACTAAAAAGAGAAAAAAACAATGCGCTCGTTTTCATCTTATGGTCCAGTCAATCCGAAACTCCATTATTATGTTCCACGAAAAAAGTTGCTCGATTTTATTTTCAAACAACTGATCGGGAACAACCCAGAAGAAGGCGGTCATTATCTCACGGTATGGGCACCGAGACAGACCGGTAAAACATGGGCTATGCGGGAGATTCTATTCCGCTTGCGGGAAAATGAACAATTCGATGTTGTAAAGATAAATCTGGAAGTTCTGAAAACCCAGCAAGATACCGGCCTGATATTGCAATACATTGAAAAACAGATGGCTTGTGATCTCAATCTTGACGTTATGGGAACAGATACCCCTGAAAAGTTTGAGGCGTTGTTTTCTAAAAAGAGACTGCAAAAACCCCTGATCCTGATATTAGACGAGTTTGATGCCCTGCCCGAAGAGGCAATATCAGTAATAGTTGCTGTTTTTAGAAATATTTATAACATCAGGCAGGATCAACTCGATTTACCCAGCCAGGAGAAAAAATATCTTCTTCATTCAGTTGCCCTGATAGGGGTTCGCTCTGTTCTCGGGGTGGAGAATGCCAAAGGCTCGCCTTTTAATGTCCAGAGAAGCGTCCATATCCCCAACCTTACCTTTGAAGAAGTTGAGGCTTTGTTCAGATGGCATGAACAGGAGAGCGGACAAAAAGTTGACCAGGAAGTAATAGAGCGTCTTTTTTATGAAACAAAAGGCCAACCTGAACTCACCTGCTGGTTTGGCGAGCTATTGACAAAAGGATGGGAACAGTTTCGAATTAGCAAAGATATGCCGATCAATGTATGGCTTTTTAAAAAAGCTTATGCTGCCGCAACGTATATACTCCCAAATAATAATATTTTGAACATAATCAGCAAGGCAAAACAAGAGCCTTATAAAAACACTTTGTTGAATTTGTTCAGAACAGATGAAAAAATGCTCTTTGCCTATGACGACGATATTTTAAACTATCTGTATATGAACGGCGTAATAGACTTGGAAGAAGCAGATGGCAAGGTTTATGTTAAATTTCCTTCCCCTTTTATTCATAAAAGGCTTTTCAGCTATTTTGTCAGAGAAATCTCAGGAGAGACAGGCAGGTTGTATGATCCGCTGGAAGATATTGATAACGCTGTCACAAAAGATGAGTTGAATATACGAAATATTGTGATGCTCTATAATCAATATTTGATAAAAAATAGAGATTGGATTTTAAAAAATGCCCCCAGAAGATTTGACATGAGAATTTATGAGGCCGTGTTTCATTTTAATCTGTATAAGTACTTGTCAGATTTTCTGGAGAGTTTTAAAGGTGAAATTTATCCTGAATTTCCCACAGGCAACGGCAAAATAGATTTAATTGTAAAGTATGCCGGGAAAATCTATGGTCTTGAAGTAAAGACATTCAGAAACAGGCCGGCTTATGCTGAAGCGTTAAAGCAGGCCGCATTATATGGGAAACAGCTTGGCTTGAAAGAGATATCACTTATCTTTTTCATAGAAAGTATAGATGACGAGAATCAGAAAAAATTAGAAACCGATTATGATCATCTTGAGACAGGAGTTACAGTTATGCCTGTTTTTGTTGAAACAGGGAATTAAAATAAAGTTCAGCTTTAGCGCAGTCTTTAAGGCCGTTAACAGCCTCTTCTTCTTTGAGTATGTGGGCTACCAACTTAAGCCGCAACAACTCGTAACTTTACGGGGTTGCAAGGAGTCACGTAGGGTGGGCTGTGTCCACCATCTCGGCGGGCACAGCCCGCTCTACACTGATGACGCTTGATTTTCCAGCATAAAAAGAATGTCTCGGCTTACGTTTGTAGCCAAAAAATTGGGCTATAAAAGAACTCTCGTCCCTACAGACGGAGTCTCGCATGCTCGCTTACCTCCTGCATAGGAACGCAGTAAGAACTCCAGCGTCCAGTTGATATTTCCAAGCACGAGAAGATCAATTGGACAATTATTATTTTCCATCTCCCTTAGTGTCCTTGGATTTTTCCGAACCGATAGCTGCATACCAGTCAGCGCCGTTATTGATGGTTGGTTCCAATAATGATTGGGATAATGAAAAGTATGTGCTATTATTCAATACCTTCGCCAAAATTCGGACATTATACACTTCGTAAAATCAACAAGTTATAATTAAATAACTAAATTGTACTCTATTAAAATACGATCAGCGAAATGTAGAACCGTATTTTTTAATAGCAAGACTTGATCAACTTCACACAAATTCGATTAGTTACACTGCTTAACACTACATAAAACTGGCGAAGGGATTGATTATTAAATTATCTTATATTAACCGTAAAGTCAAAATCAGGAGACATCATGCAGGCACAGGGGGTTATTGCAGGGAAGCATATTGAATTACTGCACGAGACGAATTTGCCGGATGGTTTGCAGGTTATCGTAGATAT
>DAOVTM010000300.1 GCA_030633145.1 Desulfobulbaceae bacterium | reverse complement strand
CTGTATACTATAAATGACGGGTTGAGCAACCCGATAACGAATGTCGATTGAAATTGAGGGGAATGTGCGAGGAAAGATCACCTGAATTGATCAAAATATTTGATCAACTGGTGTCATGATTTGTGCAACGAGAATTTAAACGTTGTGCCAAAGGTCGTGCAACGTAACATGAGGTAAACGTGAAAGAAGCACGAGCCGGGTTCAGCCAACTACTCAATAAAGTTGAGCAGGGACAGGATGTTCTTTTGACACGGCGTGGAAAAAAAATAGCCTGTCTTGTTTCGACGAAAAAGGAGTATAGCAGCCTGCCGAGCTTAAAAAAAATCAGAAAATCTATCCGAATGCCTGGGGATAGTCTCAGCAAAGTGGTTCTGAAAAATCGTGCAGAGGAACGGTATTAATGTACTATATCGATACTATCTTAAATATTTCAGCGGTGAAATCCAAGGCTTTAAATCTAAAATAGCACGATTATTGCGAACAATTCAAACTGCAGCATATCCCGCACAAGGCAGTTCCACAAACACTGCCCAACTCACTTTCCAGCCGAATAGTACCGCCATGATCTCCAGAATTCCGGTTCTGGAGCAAGGTGATCACGGTAGCGGGCTGGGGGGCAGCAGTAGTACACCTCACTCCACAAAACAATCAAAATGATACCACTCCAGCGGATGTGCGACCAGCTGTTTCTGAAGCTGGTCAGCGTATCGCTGGGCAGCCGCCTGGATGACCTGATTCCGGTCTTTGCGGTTCTGCCTGCTGATATAAATAGGATCGCCCAGGATGAAGCGATAGCTGTTTTTGCCAATGCGGAAGCTGAAAAAAGAGAAGATCGGCGCACCGGAAACCAGGGCAAAGATATAGGGAGCCTCCGGGATCATGGCCTTACCGCCTAGGAAATCCACCTGCCGTTGCCGCTGATCCTCCCGCCAGACTATATCGCCAGTCATGGACACCAGGCCACCCTGCTGGAGGAAACGGATACCCTCCACCGCATCAAAGGGGGAACCGCTGTTTTTTTTCACCCCGATGATTGTCACGCCTGAGTTTTGCAGGTTTTCCTTTTGTACCGCTTCCACCCCCTCCTTTTCCTTCACTCCCATGTAGAGGAGCAGCTTGAGGGGCTGTTGCCGGTTTTGCAGCAGTTGGGCTGCGACCTCCCAGTTGCCGAGATGGGACATCAACAGGATGGCTCCCTTTTCCTTGACCACTGCTTCCAGCTTTTCCCATCCCTCGGACTGAAACCTTGTTGTCCGGCCATGGGCGGCGAGAAAACGGTCGTAATGGATGGTGGTAAAGTTTTGGTACTGGCGGAAGGCACCCCAGGAGTGATAGAGAGCGGATTTGTCGGGATAGAGCATCTTGTAGAGGCGGTGGCTTTCCCGCCGGTTTTTGGCAAAGAAAAAAAAACCCGCCGCAATGATACGAGCCACCAGTGGAAAGAGCCAGCAGCCGAAAATAGAGGTGCAGAACTCTAAACATCGATACCAGCCGATCTTCATATTTACATCCCAACCCTGAAAATACGCTGGATAATCAGTTGCCTGAAGGTGTTACTGTTGCGGAGGAAATCTCGCCAGGGATGAAAATGGGAGATCCGTTCATCGCCGTGCTGATAGATAACTCGCACAGGGGTCTCCTTGACTGGAATCCCTCTCCGATGCGCTTTTACCAACACCTCTACTTCATACTGGTAGCGTCTGGCTCGCACGTCCAGAGAAGAGACTTTTGCCAGGGGGTAGAGCCTGAAGCCGGACTGTGAATCGCTCACCCGGGGGCCTCCCGATACCCAAACCCAGAAGTTGGAAAAACCGCGCCCGAACCTGGAGGTCCAGGGTACATGGTCTTCCTCCATACCCTGCCGCCTGCCGATGATGATGGTCTGCGGGTGCAGGTTTGCGGCGGAAACCAGTTTCTGTATATCGCCAGGATCATGCTGACCGTCGCCATCAATGGTCACTGCCTGGGCATAACTCTTGCGCGCCTCTTTGAAACCAGTTTCCAGAGCCGCACCCTTGCCTATGTTGTGTGGATGGGTGCATACCTTGATCTTACTGAACTGCTTGAGGGTTTCCGGGGTTTTATCGGTTGAACCATCATCCACCACAATAAGTGGATAGCCCAGGGCTATAACTCTGGAAACCACCTCGTCGATTCTGCTTCCGTGATTATAGACCGGAATGATGACCACTGTCTTACGTTCACTCACAACTCACCCTTGTCAGCAAAGGCCAGACTCCAGGTTCCCGGACCCATGTGTACTCCCGAGGTCAGGGAAAGGGGTACCGTGAGCAGTTCTGCTTCGGGAAGCAGGGAGCGCACCTGTGGTTCCACTTCCTGATCCAGCCAGGTTTTATTATCAGAATACTGGAGCAGTATCAGTATATTTTCAGATATGTTTTTTGCTGCGGACAGTTTTTCCATGGCAAGTTCCAGCTGTCCCTTTTGATTGCGGACAACACCTTCTTTACGCACCCCGTCCTTTTGGGGGCTGATCACCGCTTTCATGCCCAGCAGGTCGGCAAAAAATCCTTTTGTCGGGGAGACCCGGCCACCAGCGACCAGGTACTTGAGTTCATCAATAAAGACGTACTCAGAAGTCGTCCTGCTGAGGGTTTCAGCATGGGAGGTCACCTCCTCAGCTCTGGCACCGGATGCGGCAAGGCGGCTGCTTAACAGGGCTATCACGGCCAGGCGACCCGAGGCTGCTCCGGAATCCAGAACTGAGAAACCCTTGCTGAGTTCTGAATTTTTTCGCCAGACTAGTGCCGCCTGATAATTGCCGGTATAGGCCGAGCCGGTACAGAGGTACAATACCCTGCCGTGCCGGTCTATGGCTGCCTGGTAGTGGAGATTTCGCTCAGAGGTAGATGCCTGGGCAGTGGTAACCTTACATCCGTTTCGCATCTGTTCATACACCTGTTCCGGCTCTACCAGGCTCTCTGGTAAAGCCTGCTCTCTGGTGACAATATAACTGTCAAGAAGGAGGATATTATGTTTACGGGCAAGGGTCAGGGGAAGCGAACCTGCCGCATCGGTCATGATCACGATCTGCTGATTTTCTGTGATTCCAGGTGCCTGCCGGTCAACGGGTTCAATCGGTTCCTCAGACCAGCTCTCCAGCCTGCCCAGCCCTGACAGTTTTTCTTTTAAGGCATCGGGATCACGGGTGTGGAGATGTATCTTGGTTTCGTTGCTCTCGGAAGCTATTACTGCGCTGCTGCCCAGAGCCGCAATCCGTGCGGACAGACCTCCTGCCAGGTTGTCAGTGCTGAGAAGCGCATCAATACAGTATTCTTCACCAATTTCGTGACTTTCCTGATTGTCTTGACTGTCCTGACTGTATGATGCACGGATGGCAAGGCTGTCCGAGAAGAGTGCCATTACCGGGGTGGCTGCTGCTGTTTCGCCGAGATAGCTCTGAAAGAAACCGTCAAAAAAGAGGAACATGGCCAAGGCTCCAGAGTCAACAACTCCGGCATCAGCCAGTATGTCCAGATGGTTACGGGTGTTGCTTACAGCCTTATGCAGGGTGGCGCGTAGCTGCGCAAAGTCCGGGCTATGGTTATCTTGCAGGAGCTGGTGCAAGGCATCAAAGACATCCAGCATGGTGCCGTGCCGGGGCTCGTGGATGACCTGGTATGCCCTGTCTCTACCTTTTGCTGTGCGAGCTGCCAGTTCGGTTTCCCGCTTATCGAGAAATACGCTGAGAAAAGCAGCACTAATATTGCCGGAATTACCCACAGAGCAGGAGGATAACTGCTCCAGACAGGGGGCCAGATCTGTTTCGCTGTCCCGCAGCGGTGCAAGACTGACCCGGAGATTAGTACCTGTGTCTGCGTCTGCAACCGGAAAGACGTTGATATCGTTAAGAAGATCAGCCCAGACAACCAGGTTTTCAAACCCATGGACGGCACCACTGGCAAGGGAACTCATGGCTCAGGAGAGGAGTGTCATAATCGCTTCCCGGTCATATTTACCGTTGGCAGTGATGGGAATCTGCGGCACAACCAGGATTTTTTTAGGCATGGCCGCAGGTTCCAGGGTTACTGAGAGGACAAGCTTAATCGGAGCAAGATCGAGGGGATCCTGCTCACCCCTGACCAGGGCCGCGATGCGGTTACCCCGACCAGAACTGTCCGGCAAAGGCATGACCACGCATTCCGCCACCCCAGCCTGCTGTTGGAGCAGTTCCCGGATCTCGTCCAGATCCACTCGCTCACCTGCAACCTTGGTAACAGCGTCCGCCCTGCCGTGCAGGGAAAATGAGTTGCTGTCCTGCTGGTGGACACGGTCACCGGAAAGAAACCATCCGCCCTGATCTGTCTCAATGTCAGGCGAGAGAAAGGGGGATTGAACGTACAACCGTTCTTGCTCGATCTTCCACTGCACCGGGGGCAGGGGAGTGAAAAAAACCTCTCCAGCAGCCCTGTTTCTGCTCGCCAGTCCGCCGGTCTCTGTGGAGCCATAAATTTCCACCACCGGGACATTATTTTCTCGATAAAAAAGTTGGTTATCCTCTTTTGGCAGCATCCCGGCGGAGGAAAAGGCAAGGCGCAGAGATGAATGCAGACCACGTCCGTTTAAGGCTCGATAATGGGCAGGAACTGTTGCCAGGATGGTGGCTTTATGGTGGCTGACGGAATCTGAGATTTCTGCGGGAAAGGAGGGGCTGTCACCAACCACCCTTGCCCCTGCCAGCAGGGGGATAAGTACTGAAAAGAGGAGTCCGTAAATATGATAGGGTGTTATGGTCGCCAGAATGATATCCTCTTTTTCTATCCTATAACGGGCAGCCATGAAGCGAGCCTCACCAAACAGATTACCAGTGGTCTTTGACCAGATTCTGGCCGCACCGGTTGAGCCGCCGGTGAAGAGTTTCAGCAGTTCTTTGTCAGGTGTTGGTCGGCAGTCTGACAGGGCAAGGGGAGCCTGCCGGGCAACGGTCTGGGTGCTGATCACTTCAATCCCATGTTGCAGTTCCCTGTCCACATCCATTACTGCTGCGGTAAAGCCGGTAATCTCCTGCAACTGGCGCAAGGCTCGGGCTGAAAAGCTGTGTGGCAGGGCAAGAACTCTGCCTGTGGCGGCAGCGGCCAGCAGGGAGGCCGCAATAATGGCACGGCTCTGAGCGAGGAGACAGATTGGGGTTACAGGATCAAGTTCTCGGAAACAGGCGGCAAGTTGTCCAGCCAGTGTATGGAGTCCGTAGCCTCTGGTACCATCTACTATTATCTGTTGCTCTCGTTTTTCCAGTCCCCTGATAAGGGTGGTAAAGTCGGTGTCCATTTCAGTCCAGCTCCCT
>DAOVTM010000407.1 GCA_030633145.1 Desulfobulbaceae bacterium | reverse complement strand
TGGCGATATTACCGCCCATACCAGCAATAATGGGAATAAAGGCGGCCAGGGCCAGTACCTTTTGCAGCTCATGCTCAAAGCCGTTGATGATGAACATGGCTGCCACCCCGCCCAGCCAGGAGGCCACCAGCCAGGGAGCCCGCAGCATGATTTTCTCGTGCAGCGGCTTGAGCAGGATCTCGTTATCCTTACCAGCACCTGCCATCTGCAAGAAATCCTCAGTGGCCTCTTCCCGCAGGACATCGATAACATCATCCACGGTTATAATACCGATCAGCTTAAAGTTGGAATCCACAACCGGCAGAGCCAGCAGGTTGTACAGGGAGACAATATGGGCCACCTCTTCCTGATCCGTGTCTGTGGTCACCGACATGACACTGGTGTCCATTATATTTTTCAAAAAACGGTGCATGGGATGCATCAGCAGTTCACGCAGCGAGAGGACACCAGCCAGCCGTCCTTCGCCGTGGGTAATATAGAGATAAAAAACCATCTCCTTTTCCTCACTGCGCTTCTGCACCTTCTTAATTGCCTCTTCTACGGTGAGTTCTTCATCCAGGTACATGAAGTCCGGTGACATGATACCACCGGCGGTTTCAGGGTCGTATTGGAGCAGTTCCTCGACCTCGTTGCGGTCATCCCGCTCCATGTGGTCGCGGATTTCATCGGCCTGTTCAGCAGGCAGGGCCTCCAGTAGATCGGCGGCATCGTCAAAGGCCATATTGGTGACAATATCAGCCATGAATTGGGGCGACAGGTCGGCAGCCAGCTGCACCATGATCAACTCGTCCAGTTCACTGAAAAAGTCACCCACCATATCAGTGGCGGCAATGATCTCAAAGATACTCTTCTGCTCCGATGGCGGCAGGGAGCGAAAAATCCAGGCCAGGTCAGCCGGGTGGGTTTTAAGGATGAGCTTACGGAGATTTTCCGTTGCACCCTTTCGGTACAGACGACGCAAGGTATCAAGCAGTACCTTGCCCTCAAAACCTATCATTTCCCGTTTGCGGGTCATTTTCATGGATGCCATTACGTTAGAACCTCTAAGAAAAAAGTCAGCCGAACAGACCACTCCTGCGGGCAAGATAACAGAGGAAGAAACCAGCGGCCATGGCAAAAATACCCATGATCCGCAAGTTGTCGGGCTTCATCTCGGAAAGCTGTTTCAGCCACCGCTGCATAGCCTCAGGCGAGGCAACATAGGGAAGGCCTTCAAAAATAAGCACCAAGCCGATTAAGGTAATCAATGTTTTCATGACTTCAGCCTACCAGATGCACTGCACTGTTGCAATCACCAGACAGGAAAACTGCCATATAATTACGCACGACCTATCCATAAAATTTTTCCCCAACAAGCTCTAAACATATTGACAACATCTGAAAAACAAAATATTATACTTAGAGTATAAAAAATTTAACCTCCATACGCATACGACTTCCCAGAGCAACCAAAAATAACATAATTATCATAACATAATTATCATGACAGAACTATCCTCTTCAAAATACAGTGAAGCCGGTGTTGATATTGATCGCGGCAATGCCTTTATCTCCCGCATCAAGGGACTGGTTGCCGACACCCATGGACGTGGAGTAATCAATGATATAGGTGGATTCTCCGGTCTGTTTGCCATCGGCAACGAGGACTACACCGACCCGGTACTGATTGCCTCTACGGATGGGGTTGGCACCAAACTCAATGTTGCCAAACTGTGCAACAGGCACGATACCATTGGCATTGATCTGGTGGCCATGTGTGTCAACGATGTCATTGTCAACGGAGCCAAGCCTTTATTCTTCCTTGATTACTTTGCCTCTTCCACCCTGGATCTGGATGTAGCCACTGATGTAGTCAAGGGAATTGCCGAGGGGTGCAAAATTTCCCAATGCTCCCTGATCGGCGGGGAAACAGCCGAGATGCCCGGACTGTATCAGCCAGGTGAGTACGATCTGGCCGGTTTTGTGGTTGGGATCGGTGAACGGAACAAACTGATTGACGGCAGTGACATTCGGGTAGGAAACAAGATTGTCGGACTGGCCTCTTCTGGACTCCACTCCAACGGCTTTTCCCTGGTACGCAAGATCTTCTTTGAAGAGCTGGGACTGAATGTTGACAGCAAAGTGGATGAACTGGGTTGCAGCGTAGGCGAAGAACTGCTCAAACCGACCCGTATCTATGTGCAGTCCCTACTGAAAATTCTGCGTAACTTTGCTATTAACGGCTTAATCCACAATACCGGTGGAGGTTTTATTGATAACGTGCCGCGCGTCCTGCCCAAGGGCTGCGGAGCAATTATCCATAAGGATAGCTGGCAGATACCACCGGTGTTCTCATTCCTTCAGGACAAGGGAAATATCACGGAAGCGGAGATGTACCGCACCTTTAATATGGGCATCGGCATGATGCTTATTCTGGACGACAAAGAGCTGGATGATGTTACCCATCGTCTCAAAGCCCTGGGGGAAACGCCCTACCTGATCGGCGAAATCCAGGCCATTGACGACAGTGTTCGCACTGTGGTTATTGAGGGGATTAGCTGAAATTCCTGCTGATAGTCATCTGCTCTCAAAGATAGATAACTACCAGCATTCAACACCGTACTATTCTGAGATTATCCTACATCGGAGGCCCGTCAGGTATGCAGTTTAACTGTGCATCAGTCATAGGCAAGACAGATGCCGGATCAAAACCGTGCCGCTGAAAAGATGCCTGGTTGGCAACATGCCGTTTTCGGTCACCCTTAATCACATAAATCGCACCAGCCGGGCTTTTGAAGAGCAGGGCTGACTTGGGCATCGCATTCAACTCATCCTTTCTGACATATACCGGTGTCCGGTTCTGAATGCCGAGGCATTGAATAATTAACGGGTGCGGTATATGGGCTGCCTTGCCTACGGGAACCATCATATATTCTGCCGATTCTCCATCCACCTTGACAATGGTGCCTACTCCATAACCGGCATGTACCAGGGAGGCTGCACCTATAAATAAAGATGCCAGCCCGATTGTTAGTGCCTGTTGTGTTCGCTTCATTTTTTTCTCCTTATTAGAATTAATAAAAACTTCATTTTTCCAGCTGCCCGCCGCAAGCAAAGCCGCCGTATCAGCATCAACACTACGCAGGTGCAGATCACTCTGCGGAAAGGGTATCTCAATACCCGCATCACTGAATTCACTCTCTATGGTCTGGTTCAAATCACTCTGCACCTGTATGCGTTCGTTCAATTCAGGCATAAAGACCCGCAGCTCAAAAATCGAGGGAATTGTCCTGTTAACTCTTGCCAGTCTTGTTGTCAATGCAGCCTGCACCCGGCATACACCCCCGCAGGTGTCCGGTATGTCCGGTACTTTGGGGACTGATGAATGCGTTATCCTCCTGCACGGCCTGGCTCGTACCGGCAGTTCCATGAGCCGTATGGAAAGAGCATTAAACAGGGCAGGCTTCCTCACCGTCAATCTGGACTATCCCTCCCGGAATAAATCCATTGAACGTATTGCAGCAGAAGAATTCAGAAGCGGAATAGAGCTATGCCAACAGACCGGAGCTGAACAGATTCACTTTGTCACCCATTCTCTGGGCGGCATTATAGTCCGCCATGCTATGAAAGAGAGTAAACCGGACAACCTTGGCCGGGTGGTGATGTTGAGTCCACCCAACCAGGGCAGCGAAATTACCGATGCGCTCCATCAATGGGTACCCTATAAAATAGTGAATGGTCCGGCAGGCACGGCTCTGACAACAGGTAACAATTCCCTGCCCAACCGGCTGGGTTCGGTGGATTACCCTGTCGGGATTATTACCGGCAACCACCACACCCT
>DAOVTM010000310.1 GCA_030633145.1 Desulfobulbaceae bacterium | reverse complement strand
GTTTGGAAGGCTGATTCCAGTGATTATGCTAAAGCATGTAGTTATAATATAAAGATGGGGCAGTGCGGCACTCCCAGCACCCCGTCCTCTCCCTCGCCGGCAGACGGAGCAACAGATGTTTCGGTAGACGTTGACCTGAATTGGGTCGACTCCACTTACACTGAATACTATGAGGTCTGGCTGAAAGAAGGCACCGGTTCCTGGGTTGATCTGGGTGATACAGAAAGCAGCGACTGGACTCTGCCCACCCTCAACGAGAATACGTACTATGAGTGGTATATATATGCCCGGAATATCTGCGGTGCTACCACCTATGTATATTGGGATTTTACGACCGAGGATACCACACCTCCCACTCCCAACCCCATGAGCTGGGCAACTGCACCGTACGAGATCAGTACCTCGCAGATCAGTATGCTGGCCACAACAGCTACAGATCCAAACGGGCAAATCCTGTATTATCATAACTATACGACAAGTCCCACAGGCGGAAGCGGCGGAACAGATTCCGGCTGGATCGCTTCTACCTCCTATAGTGATTCAGGACTCTCGGTTAATCATCAGTACGGTTACAATGTGTTTGCCAGGGACAGCAAGCTAAACCAGACCTCAGGGTCAGCAGTCAGTTACGAATATACCGACATTGAAACCCCGACCGGCATCACCTTTGGAACAGTGACAAGCACCTCGATTCAGGCCAGGTCAAGCAACACGCCATCTGGTCTGACCCGTGGCAGTTCAGGACTCTTTGTAATAAATACAACTGCCGGGTACAGCTCAGGCTGGAAGCAGAACAACGACTACTGGTTGAGTAGCGGGCTGACACCGAACACCGGTTACGCTTTCCGAGCCATGGCCAGTAATGGGGATAGCAGCATGACTCCCTATTGCACCTCTGTGAGTCAACGCACCTTGGCGAATTCTCCTGGGGCTTCCGGGTTCAGCAATGTCACTCAGTCATCCATACAGGCCAACTGGACTGCAAATTCCAACCCGGTCGGTACCCAGTACTACTGTGAAAACACCACTGCTGGCACCAATTCCGGCTGGATAACAGCAACGAACTGGTACAGTACTGTCTTAAACGGCGGTACCTCTTATTCCTTCCGGGTTATGAGCCGTAATGCTAACGGTGTCCAGACGAGCTGGATCAGTCTGGGTAGTCAAGAGACCTTGCCGCTTTCCGACCTTATTGTCTCCAGTATCGTAACTGATCCGGTACATCCCGCACCTGGTGATAACGTGGATATTGAGGTTACCATTACTAACCAGGGGCTTGCGGATACCGGAACAATCTTTACCACAAGATTTTACAAGCATCTCTCTGCGCCGCCTGCAATTGGTCAAGCCAGCGACTTTAACTGGAACATTGGCAGTAGCCTTGGTGCTGGTTCCAGTGAAGTTTTCACCACTACGGTGACCTATACTGCTGAGGGAAGTTTTAATATGTATGTGTTGGTAGATTCCGAGAATGTCATCACAGAAGACAGTGAAGGGAACAATATCCTGGGTCCGCAGACCATCAAGGTCGGTGGCAGTGTAAATA
Organism: Desulfobulbaceae bacterium; assembly: GCA_030633145.1. Lineage (GTDB taxonomy): Bacteria > Desulfobacterota > Desulfobulbia > Desulfobulbales > Desulfobulbaceae > DAOVTM01. The sequence continues at coordinate 3,621 of DAOVTM010000310.1, read as the reverse complement.
TTGTACCTGTTTATCAGCTACTTCTTTTCAAATGATGCAATAACGGCTGTAATATCTGAGTCCTTCCCATTGTTACCGGGAAGGGTTCAGAGAGTTTATCCGTTGCAAGGTTTGCTGGTGTTTCTTTACGGTGATACGAATTATTGGCATCCTTACGGAGGAGTACAGGATCGTTATTTCTTCTTGGTCACCTTTACCCTGGTCGGGGTAAAGGATTCTACTATAATTTTTCCATGCCCTGGTACATCCAGACCTGTAACAGTCACTGGCCGGGCAGTTGACAGGCTGTCATTGTCAATAGGAAGGTTGTGACCGTTGATATGGGCACGGAACAGCATGGATGGTTCCGGGGTATCAAGAAACAATCCTTCCGGGACTTTGGCAACTACAGTAACTGAATTTGGATGCACCTGCAGTTCAGTTGCCCCGTCTTTTACATTGATCAATACCTTGTCAACGGTCTTCTTGACCATATTTTCCTGAACCTTGAGCTTGGCCACCACTGTAGTCTCGCCGATCAGGCGGATAAAATCCGGGGAAAGGTTGAGATGAACCGGCAATGTTGCGGATTCCTTGAGTTCTGCTAACTTGATGGTATAGGTCTTCAGAGCCAGTTGTGGATCTATAATTGTTTTTGGCCCGGAAACAAGGATTTTGTCCGGGTTGAGAATGATCCCTGTCAGGCTGTAGCCGAGTTTCACTTCCCCGTCAGTGACCACATGAATGGGGATCTCTTTTTGAACCAACTGGTCAATGGAAAGGGTGATATTGGCCGGCTGTAACTGTTGGATGGTAATACCGCTGGGCAGAGGAATGGTATCACTGTCGATCTGGAGGACAATGGTATCGGGAACAGCCTTGGAGAGATCAATGGATTTGAAAATATCACGGTTCCGCAGTCCCTGCATGATGCTGCGCGGCCCCCGTACCGTGAGGTTGATTTCCTTCTGGTACTGGTTGTAAATCACCATATTCTCAGGAAGATTGATAACCTCGATGGGGATCTTAATGTCCATATCCACCTGATCCGCACCCACGACAAAATACCATACCATGGTACCAAGGCACAGAGAAGCCAGCTTGAGGAAAAGGTCTTTACTCCTGACCAGGGAGATCAACCAGTTGATTATTTTTTTCTGCTGAACCATTTTTTCCATAGAGGAATAGTTTTCTCACTGACAAACAAGCCCTTCAAGATGGTGTCCAGTTTTTCCTCGTCATGAAGGGGAGTAATCTTTCCTCCCCTGACAATGGAGATCTCCTGGGTTTCTTCGGAGACCACCAGGATAACCGCATCTGTTTCTTCTGAGAGTCCCAGAGCCGCACGATGTCGGGTACCATACCTTTTTTTAATTCCAGTATTTTGAGAAAGAGGCAGCAGGCAGCCTGCTGAATGGATCTTGCCGTCCTGTATGACTACGGCTCCGTCGTGCATGGGTGACATGGGGAAAAAAATAGCAACCAGCAGTTCGTTGAGGAGTTGTGCATTCAAGGTAAAGCCGGTTTCAATATAATCGCGTATTCCTGTGTCCCGTTCAATGACGATCAATGCCCCTATGCGCCTGCGTGCCATATAGATGACAGCGGTGATAATTTCATTGATTTCCTGCACCGCCATATCCTCATTTTTCTGAAACGGGGTCCTGCCCATCTGGGTCAGGGCGCGGCGGATATCCTTTTGAAAGACGATGATGAGGATGAAGAACAGGGAACTGAGCAGGTAACGGAGCAGCAGATGAAGGGTGAGCAGTTCCAGCTTGCTGGAGAGGTAATAGATAAGGGTGATCAGAAAAATACCAAGCAGCATCTGTACAGCCCTGGTTCCTCGAATGAGGAGGATGGCACGATAAATAATGTAAGAGACAATCAGGATGTCAGCTATATCCTGCCATCTGATCGGGGAAAAGGAGTTAAAGAATTCGGGCATCAGGGTGGTTGCCGATGAAATTAAATAAATGGCTCTTTACAAAATTAAACTCTATCATCATTCTTTGTATTTGAACAGTAAAAATAGTAAAACACTGTGATTTTTCTATTATTATGTAGTAATACCCTTTTAAATGTCGAATATCGAATATTGATTACCGAATTTCCAAAGATGAACGTTGAATACAGCATAATAATTGAACCTCATGTTACGAAGCCCGCATACACAATATAATCGTCTCTTTGTCTATTATCTGGATCGACGGGATCTACCTTTGGTGCAGAATCCCGATCTGATCGGCACCTGGATAGAAGACGATACTGCGATCCTTTTTTTTCACAGCGAGCAGGAACAGTTGATTGAGCGACTCTGCCATGAGAGCGGGGCAGAAATCGTCTATCAGGCAGAACTGGATTACCTGGACTGGGAGGCCGGGGTGGCGATCACCACTTTTGAGACCAAGACCCTGCGCATCACTCCGGTCTGGGAAGAGCAGACTGCGCTGCCACAGGGCAGGCAGGAGATTATCCTTGACCCCAGCGTCATCTTTGGTTCCGGTTTCCACGCCACCACCCGTCTCTGCCTGGAGACCCTGGAGCTGGTGCTGCTGGAATCGGGGATGGAGATCAACTCGGTGCTGGATCTCGGTACCGGTACTGGTCTGCTTGCGGTTGCCGCTGCCAAACTGGGAGTTAAAAGGGTCACTGCCCTGGACAATAATCCGCTGGCAGTGGAGGTCGCCTGCGCAAATGTTGCCCGCAATAACTGTGCAGACCGGGTGGATGTACAGCAGTATGATCTTATGCAGGGGCTGCCCGATATGGACTACGACCTGGTCATCTCCAACCTCTACAAGGGGTTGCTGATACGTCTTTTTGAAGACCGGGAATTCTGGCATCCTGGCCTGTACCTGATCTCCGGTTTTATTCCAGGTATGGAGCCGGATCTGCTGGCGGCCCTGCCATTGAAGTTGATCCAGATGCTGCACCGAGCCAATGGTGAGCAGTGGCGTTTATGGCTGTTGCAGTACGGCAGACCGCTGGTTTCGGCTTGAACGGATGCTTTCCTCTATTCTCTCCTCTGTCGCAACCAGCCCGCTGCTGCCATGGCTGACCATTCTATCGGTGATAACCTTTGTCGGCAGCCTGATCCTGATACCCTGGCTGATCCTGCGTATGGACAGTGATTATTTTGTCCGCCACCATGAGCAGGTTGTTGAGCGGAAGGAAAACCACCCCATTGCCGCAGTCATTATCTATTTATTGCGTAACAGCATGGGATTATTCCTGATGTTGATCGGAATCGTGATGCTGATCCTGCCGGGTCAGGGGGTTTTGACCATGATAATTGGCCTCTCAATCATGGATTTTCCCGGAAAACATGGCGTGATCGACAAGATTATTCGGAATAAAAGGGTCGAGGACAGCTTGAACTGGATACGGAGAAAAGGCAATAAAGAGGAGTTGATCTTCAGGGATGTGGACTGGTGAATTCAAGGGCATTGTTATCCGCAGATGACGCAGATTCACGCAGATTAAAAAAACTGCGTATTCTCTTTATAATAACTCTGGTTCCCAAGCTGGAGCTTGGGAACCAGGAGAAGATTAAAAAAACTGCGTATCCTCTTGGAAAAATGTGAGATTAATTTTGCATTAGTTCTTATCAGCTTACCATGGTTCCAGAAGATCGCTCAG
>DAOVTM010000268.1 GCA_030633145.1 Desulfobulbaceae bacterium | reverse complement strand
AAGAATGCCGAAATAGAGGCCGACCATAGCTGTAATGGTCGATAACAGCAGGGCTGTTGCGCTGTATTTGTAGAGGATACCGGAACTGTCACTGTCCTCCTTGACCTGCTTATGCTGGAACCAGACCAGCATAAAAAAGGCCCCCTGGGACAGGACTATATTTGCGATCAGCCAGGCAACGCCGGGGTTGAAGTCACGAAAGGTGATGATCCGTACCAGCATGAAAAACCAGAGGGTCATCTCAAAGCCGTAAAAATATCGCAGCAGGGTTACGGGCTGCCCGCGAAACCGGGTTGCCCCGAGGAGAGCTGAAATGAGCGGTAACAGCACCAGACCAGTGCTGTACAGGGTGTAATGCCAGGGAACAAGCCCCTTGAATGCGTCCTGAAATATGGGAATAGTGATGTACGGTACTAGAACAGTGACAGTTAGAAGGATAAAGATCAGATGCCAGCTCCAGAACAATGCGTACCCGGCTCGCCTGATCATTTTTTCCCTGTTGAATCGTTTAGTCTTCATGGTGATCCTCCTTATTTTTTAATACTCTTGTCAGTGTTTGTTTCAGTTCCCGGATAAAGGGCGACACCTCCATGGGGGAGACAGCCCGATCCCATAAAATAGATGCCATTACCCATTCTTCAGAATGGGAGCCTATGCCAGCCAGAACCCGGGACGCATAATCAGGGGTATCTGCGGCAGCAGATTGAAACCAATATACCCCTGTCAGGGGGGGCGAATTTTGCTTGTCCCTGTTTTGAGAATGGTGCAGGGATACATAACGTACTGAAGTGAGGTCGTTCAGCATCCAGACCCCCTTATCTGTAATGGAGTAGCCCTGTCCAAGATAACAGTTTTCCGGAACATGATGGTTGCGCCAGTTTCTGCTCCACACCAGTATCATGGAACCGGTCAACGGTTTTTCCAGTTCTGGCAGATGAAAACGGAGTTTTTGTATTCGAGCCTGTTTATCGCTGAAAAAATCACCCTCCATCCGGGTGAGTGCCTTATCCTGTGGGAGATAGCGGCTTGCAAGCTGTACAGAGGCACGATTACTCTGACTCGCCTTATCCATGGGGTGATAGAGAAAGGTACAGGCAATAATAGTCAGCGGAATGATTGATGCCCTGATTATGGAGTATCCATCTAATGGGCCAGGTTGACACCGATCCTCTGCTTGGCAGAAAGGGTGTGAAAGCGCAAAAATTCGCAGCATGGCCCACCCCAGGAGGCAGGCAGCAGTAAAACACAGCAATCCAAGAAACTGATGGATAACAGCACCGAGCCGGGGCAGGTGGAGTATCAGTTCCATTGCTACCAGGATGGTAATACGGATGACATTGGCTGCCACCAGGAGAAAGAGAAAAAACAGCCCAACCAGCAGCCAGCGCAGGTTCAAGCGGTATCGTTCTATCCAGGTCAGCAGGAGGTAGAAGATGACCCCGATCCAGAGGCTGTTGATGCCGCTGCAGTCCAGGTCAACAATGGCGGCTCGGTTGTCGATCATCAGGATTGACTCAACGGTCATGGGATTCAAGCTGGTAAGACGCAGCAGGGAACTGGCCCAGTCAGCACTGAGAAGCCGCAAAGGAAAACCGAGAAAGACATCAAGATGCTGCTCAAAGGGCAGGATCAAGATTAACAGCAGCATGGGCAGCAACATAGACCGCCATAGATCGGTATCAAGAAAATGCCCTGCAAGACCATAGAGGTAGAGGACAAACAGGGTTCCAGACAGGATATGAATGCCGATGTTTGCCTCGTTGAACAGATAGAACCCCACAGCGGGAATCCAAAGGAGCATTGCGGGACAGTCCAGACGGGGAAAATGAAACGGGCTGATCCCGTATCCGTGCAGCCTCTGGATGGACAGCCCTGTCAAACCGGTCAGGGCTGCCAGGTGCAGGGAGCTGTATTCCAGTGCGCTCTTATCGCTCAGCCAGTTGAACACTGGCCAAAAGAGGATGATTGAGGCTATGCCGGTCGCTCCAATAATGGCTCCCTGCCCTGCTGTTCGCATAAGAGGTAGCATGATTTTTACAGCCTGTTCTTGGGAATGTTGTCAAGCCAGTGTTCAATAAAGAACCGTTTTTCACTGGTCAAGAGGTGATCTGATTGCCCGATGATGGGGCGCAGAGTCACGGTCATCTGCAGCATGGTGACAACCAGGATAACTCCCCAGATCTTGATCAGGGCGGTGTTGTGACAGGACATCTCCCCCAGGCCGAGAGAGATGTGGCGGATACCAAAATAGATACTGATTCCCCAGGCGAGAAAATGGACGATTCCCATGAAAAACTGAGACTGGATCGCAAAGGTAAAGACAAAGGCCACCGGAGCAAATCCTATCAGGAGGATACCAGTCAGGCACATCCCGCTCACCAGCAGGGCAAGGGTCTTGCCCGGATTGATGTCAGCCCCGGAAAGACAGCCGAAGATATAGAGGCTGGGGTAGCATAACAGGGTTGCCAATGCGCTTCCCAGGATGATTTTTACCGGTGCCGCATACCATTGGGCGTTCCCGCAATAGGAACCGATTATCATGCTGTAGGCCAGGTTACAGAGAACTGTAATCAGGAGGAGCGTGGGCAGGCTGGTCCAGGTATCCTCATCTTTTATCTGGGCAAACCATGCGTTTGGTTCCTTGAGCAAGAGTTGAATAAACTGGATGGGTCTGTCTGCCTGTCTGGTTGTCATTGTTTTTCTCCTCAGTTGAGTGTTTTGTGGTTAATTAATCAGGTTTATCAGGGTATAATAGACAGCCTCGTAAAAGCTGTTCTCAAAGGGGTGATCCCGGAGAAAGCGAACCGGCAAACTCGGGGTGCCGAAAAAGGGACGCAGATTCCAGGACAACTGGCAGCCCAGGAACATGTTGATTCCCAGCCAGGATAAAAGAATCTGCAGGGCCAAAATTCGAGTTTTACATACTGCGGCCAGGGATGCAAAGAGCTGTATATTGGCGAGGATTCCAGCCAGGGTGATCAGCAGTACGTTTGTGAGCAGCAAGATGGAGTGGGCCGATACCGCAGCTTCGCTGCTCATGGACGGCAGGTTAAAGAGCAGGAACAGGGAGAGTGGTACCAGGGAGTCCAGGATAATAACCAGCAGGGCATAGCTCCTGGCCACGATGAGAAAACTTCTGCGAAAACTGATATCAGCACCCATCAACTGGGCAAGCATGGTGTTGATCAGCCCGGTTCCCAAGGTAGTTAAGCCGATGAGGAGGGGGAATTTAACCGCCACAAACAGGGCCTGTAAAGGGGAACGCCACAACCCGAGGGTAGCACCATACAGGCCGCCGCCTATGACGATGAGGAGAAACAGTTTTTTTGTTTTCTCTGTTCTGGAGTCGTTTGTACAAAGATCTTTTATCAGGGTATCCATATCTTTCTGGCACTCGTTTGATTAGCTGTTATAAGTACCCAGTGCATCACTGGTTCTCACAGACGGAGTCTCGCAGGCTCGCTTACCTCCAGTATTTCCTTGTTCCTACGCTCCAGCGTGGGTACGAGAGTAGCGAGAACAAAAAAAAATGTTAAATTAATTTTGTGCAGGTACTTATAGTTGACAGTTTTGAATGTTGTTATCTCTTTACTCAAGAGGTATAACAAACCAATATGCAAACCGTATGGCTCTGTGATGGTAGTTTGATGAAAGAATTGTGCAAATATGATGACCACTGATTCCCTGAACCTGACAAACCCCACGTTTAAAGAAACCGTCCTCATTGTTGACGATGACCCCCATATCCGGGAGGTGATCCGTTTTGCCATGAATAAGGCCGGGTACCAGACCTGTGAGGCGGCCGACGGTCGTCAATGTCTGGAGGTTTTTTCTCAATGCAGGCCGGATATCATTATCCTGGATATCCTGATGCCGGAAATGGATGGTAACGAGGTCTGTGCCAGAATAAGGGAAAAATTTGAGGTGCCGATCATCTTTCTCTCCTCCATGGACGATGAGGTTGACCGGATTATGGGGTTGGAATCGGGTGGGGATGATTATGTGACCAAGCCGTTCAGCCCCAGGGAGCTGGTGGCCAGGGTCAAGGTTATTCTCAAGAGGAGTTCGCCGTCCTTAAAGGAAAAGGAAAGGGAAAAGGTAGAGGATACAGCGGAGCTGTTCAGGCATGGCTGCCTGACCATGGATCCGGTTCGTTTTCTTGTCTTCTGGAATGAGCAGGAGGTGGTACTGACGGCAACGGAGTTTGCCCTTGTCCTGGCTATGATTCGTTTTCCGGGGCGGGTCTATAGCCGTGATGAGCTGTTGACCAGGGTGTATGATGATGTCATTGTCAATGATCGCACCATTGACAGTCACATTCGTAAGATCAGGAAAAAATTCCGTAAACTTGGCGGAAAACCCGTTGAAACGGTGCGCTCCATCGGCTACAAGCTCGGTCCCTGTCAGATACTATGAAGCACCGCTTCCGTTTTCGTCTGCGCACCCTGCTGCTGGCAGTCAATGTGGTGGTTATGCTCCTGCCCCTGGCCGCAGTCTATACCCTGCATCTCTATGAAAACGAATTGATCCGGCGCACCGAATTAAGCCTTATCAGCCAGGGTGCCATCTTGGCAGCCACCTATAAGCAGGGCATTGTACGCACTGCTCAAGAGCAGCAGATTAACCTTGCAGGGGTGCCGTTGGCTGAGGACTCACCCTTTCAGAGAGACGAACAGTTCACTCCGATCATGGCAGGGCTGAACATTGACAAAAATACCATCCTGCCGCCACCGCCCGAGGGAATGGTTCTGCAACAGCAACCGGACAAACTGGCCCTTCTGGCCGGAGAGGTCATGGAACCGATATTGCGGGAGGGTAAACGGATCACTCTGACCGGAGTGCGGGTGCTGGATTCTCAGGGAATCGTCGTTGCCAGCAGCGGCACGGAAAAGGGATTATCTCTGATAAATCGGAAGGAGATCCGACAGGCTCTGCAGGGGCATTATGCGGCCGTTCTCAGGCAGCGTATATCGGATGAACCTGACCCGGATTACGATTCCATCAGCCGACGTTCCAATCTTAGGGTATTTGCGGCAATGCCCATTGTGCATAACAACAAGACCCTGGGCGTGGTGGCCCTTTCCCGAAGCACGATCTCCATGGGAAAGGGGTTGTACCATATCCGTTCCCGTCTCTTTCGTGCTGCTCCGGCAATCCTCATCGCAGTTATTATCTTTTCAGTGGTCACCACCCTGATCATCACCGCCCCCATCAAAGCCCTTATTCGACAGGCCCAGCGTATCCGGCAGGGGGACAGTAATGCGGCCTTTCCCTTAAAGCATCCCGGAACAGTGGAGGTCGCCCGACTCTCCGAGTCCATTGTCGAGATGGCCAACAGCCTGGAAGATCGAGCTGGGTATATCAGAACCTTTGCCTCCAATGTCTCGCATGAGTTTAAAACACCGTTGACCTCCCTTAAGGGAAGCGTGGAGCTGCTCAGTTTTTATGGTGAGGATATGAGCAGAAATGAGCGAGAGAATTTTCTCTCCAATATGGAGGAGGATATAGAGAGACTGGAACGAATGGTGCGCCGTCTGCTTGAACTTGCCAGGGCGGATGTGATCTCTCCGGGAAGCTCGACTTGCAGTATAGGAAAGGTTTTTTCAGGGTTGAAGGAGCATTACCAGGAGGTACGATTTAGCTCAGAAAATTTTGCGGAAATTAACATGGGTTCGGATGTGCTGGAGTCCATCCTGGTTAATTTGATTGAAAACAGCCTCCAGCATGGCGGCTCGGAAGTACGGGTATCTGTTACAGCCCAAAAGGAGAGTCGTGGTGTTGAGCTGTT